>JALXAX010000136.1 GCA_026991755.1 Thiotrichaceae bacterium
GACATAAACACATCAGACCAGTGCTTTTAAAACCCGATCCGCTCAGAGAGTTGTAAAAAACCGTCACCCTGAAAGAGGTAAAAGCACGCGGATAGATTCATCAAGAGTCCTGAGGTATGAAAACCTCTGTTAGAGACCGAATATATGACAGCAATCTTGATCACTGTTTTAACATTATTAATAATCGAACTTATCTTACAATAACCGAGGAGTCCATATATGAGCGGAGTCGAAGGGCGTGGCAAATAACTGCGATGCTTACTTTTAGGCGCTAAATTCACATAAATATTAAATTAAGCGATAGTGATGCATCCTGATGCGTACGCTTCTTACACGCATCATATTTGTTAAAACGCATTAACAACCCAGTTTAAATCATAATCACCCTTAATATCACCATCAATTGCAATGACATCAAAGCGTACCGAAGCAGTCGGCTCGTGTTGTTGCATATAATACAAAGCCGTTTTGGTAATACGTTGTTGTTTTTGAGGCGTTACGCTTACAGCAGCACCACCAAACTGTTGATTCTTTCTATAGCGTACTTCAACGAAAACCGTATTTGCCTGTTTCTTATCCTTCATCACAAGATCAATTTCTCCATACCGGCTGGTGAAGTTTGTTGTGATTAATGTTAGCCCTTGTTTTTGTAAGTAGTCACAGGCTAGTTGTTCTGCAAGGTCGCCGCTTTGCTTGCGGGTGAGTTGCTTTCCCGCAAGGCTGGCTAAGTTTTTTAGAACGGTATCCTTGTTAAACACGTTTAATCAAAAGTCTTATCAAGGGACATAAGAAGTAGGAACGCCATTTCTAAAGGTTGCCCATTCAAGAACGCGATGTAACCTGCCATCAGGGCTGTAACTAATTGTGCCTGTTTTTCCTTTAATACTTGCGCCTTGCTTTAATGCTTTCAGCTTTTGAGAAATGATAAAGGCATCTTCACCTAATGCAAAAAGGCGTGGGTATTGCTGAGAAGGGTCATTAGGAGAAGATAAAATACTAGGGATTTCAGTATAAATAATGCCGTTTAAATTGCTATCTAATGAAGGCGAAGGACGTCCGCTATAAATATGAGAAGTGGCGTATACAGGTAGTTTATTCTCATGACTACTTTGGTTTTGCGTGATGGCAGGATAAATTAATCGTGCTTGCGTAGGTGAGGCCGCTATAAAGATCATATCTGCAGAACTTGCAGCGTTCATTAAGTCCGAAACATGATGGCTGTAGTTGGTAGCACGATTAGGATAACGAACCACTTTCACTATTTCACCGCTTCTAGATCGATAAGCCGCACTGAATGAGTTTTCTAGTCGTTTACCCCATTGGCTATCAGGCACCATTAGTAAGGCACGTTTTTGTCCATTACTGGTGGCAAGTGTTGCAACTTGTAGTGCTTCATCTTCGGGAAGTAATCCTATTTGATATAGGTTGTTGGGGTGTCTCTCAGTAGAGGGTAAATAGTTAAGGCTTAGTGCTGGTTTTTGCAAATATCCATTGCGTGCCATTGACGCGATATTTTGTTTGCTAAAGGGCCCTAATATAAACTCTGCACCTTGTTGTAGGGCTTGATTATAAACAACCGTTGCATCAACTTGGCTGGTATCGTAGCTGCGTAGAGCTGTGCCAGAGCTGTATTGTTGATGGGCTACTTTTATACCTCTAAGCAAGTTATTACCTACATTTCCCATATGACCACTAAAAGGCAGTAAAACAGCAATATTTTTCCCTACACTGTCGACTACAGAGCCAGTTGATATGGGTGTGTTGTTGGTGGTTACCGAATGTCCCGAAAGGCGCTGATTAACGGTGATAGCAGGGTGATTTGGAAAGTGCTTTCTCCATTGAGTTAGGTTGTTGGCACGAGTTACGTTGTCACTAGATACCTTGTCAATATAAGCAAGATCAAACCAGCCACGGAATACACTATTTCGTGTGTTTTTTCTTTTTTGGTCGATAGTTTGAGCGGGGACTTTGCTTAGATTCTGCCAAATTTTCTTAATGTTGTTACTTCTATTACTCGGCTTTTTCAGATGGCTGTGTTGACGTATTCTTTCTTCTGCCATACGGAGATGGTTTTTTGTTTTATCGGCTGCGCGCAGTCGAGTTAAAAGAATCTTATTGGCCAGTGCAGGATCGATACGGCTGACGTCAGTAGGTAAAATATCGAGTGCGATGGTGGGCTGGTTCTTGATCAATGCAAGAAGCGCTTTACCATAGTTATATCGAGCGCGGTTATTGGTATCTAAACGAGAGGTATTAATAGCAGAAAAATACTGCTGCATTAACTGTGTATCGGGTATCATGGCGGCGACTTCAATGGCTTGAAGCATCAAACGTTCTTTTTCGGGGGGGTGGCTATCCTTACCTGCTGCAAAATAAGCATTGGCTGCTAAGCGCTTTTTGCCTTGTCGGTAAAAGGCATTAGCTTGCTTGATTTTGTCGATAGAAGCCGTTGGTGTATGCGAGGTGATGAGAGGATCAGCTGCAGGTACAGGTTCTGGAGCTGTGGGTAGCGTCTCACATGCACTTAAGATAGTGGCGATAGTCAGTAGTGCAATACGCTTTAAGTTATTTTTCATGATATTGGATGGCTTTAATGTCGTAGTTTTTGTAGTTTAGGAAGCTCTTAGTAATTATACAGGAAATAGGTGTGCAAAGTATGCAAACTCATTCTAGTGATTCCCATCACTCTAGTCAGATGGGAACTTTATATATTGTCGCTACCCCTATCGGTAATTTGAGTGATATGAGTTTCCGCGCGGTAGAGACGCTATCTGCTGTCGATAGAATCTATGCCGAAGATACCCGAAACTCCGTAAAGTTGTTACAGCATTATGAAATCAGCAATAAACTAGTCGCTTTGCATGATCATAATGAAGAACAAAAGATTAATGAATTTGCCTTGCTACTAGCTGAAGGAAAGGATTTAGCCTTGATTAGTGATGCGGGTACGCCACTTATTAGTGATCCAGGTTATAAATTAGTAAGAGAGCTAGGCAAGCAGCATTTCAACATCATGACTATTCCAGGCCCTAGCGCGATGATAGCGGCATTGTCTATTGCAGGTATTGCCACCGACAAGTTCACCTTTGAAGGTTTCTTGCCTGCTAAAAAAGGAGTGCGACTTCAATCGCTCGAACTTAACCTGAAGCAGCCGTATACACAGGTTTATTACGAATCGAGCCATCGAATTGTGGCTAGTGTGGAAGCAATGATAGAGGTGATGGGTGATGATAGAGAGATTGCACTAGCGCGTGAGCTAACTAAGTTGTTTGAACAAATCTTTAGAGGTACATTAAAACAGCTTCACGAATGGTTGTTAGCTGATATCAACCATCAAAAAGGTGAATTTGTTTTAGTCATGGCGGGTTATCAAGGAGATACTTCATTAACGGGTTCTGCAATGGATAGCGAACAGCTGCTAAAAATATTAATAAAAGAGCTTCCTGTAAAACAAGCTGCTTCCATTGCGGCAAAAGTATCAGGCTTATCAAAAAATGAAGCTTACAAATTAGCACTGACATTAAGGAAACTCTGAATAAGTCATGAGCGGTTTTCTCGGCGCTGAAATTGCCCATTTTTTGCTTAAAAACCTCCCTAATAGAGTGACTATTAGCTCCATTTTTAAGGAAACTCTGAACAGTTTCATTTGTCGAGAAATTCCACCCGACTTAATCAGAGCTTCCTTAGTGTATGGGGGATTCAAAAAAGTCAAAGAACAACCACATAATAATGGATGATGTAATCAACGTTATCAACGTTATCAACATGGCAGGTGTTCCTTTGCGAAACCATAAACCCGGTGTAATGCGGTAACTGTCTTCACCCGTTTCTTTAGCCAAGCGTTCTGAAAGTGTCACAATAAAGATATTCGCTGTCGAGCCTAAGTGCGCTCCATTTCCTCCCATACCCACTCCAATCGCTAAAGACCACCAAAGCGGTGATACATTAATCCTTGTTGTTCCATACCAAGGATAATGGGTGCCATTGCAGCGGTAAAAGGAATGTTGTCAATCATCGCAGATAGAATTGCCGCTTCCCACATCAACATAATAAAAGCTAGCAATAGATCGGACTCGACAAAGGGACGAATGTACTGTCCAAGATACTCTAAGAAGTGGCTTTGCTGGACACCACCCACTAAGATATTAATTGTTGCATAAGTCTTTACATACAAGCACCGCCTTCGACTCCGCTCAGGCAACAAAGTAGCACCCTGAGCAGAGTCGAAGGGCGCGGTTTTTACTGAATATACTTTTGCAACTATTAATAAAAAGGGAAATAAAAAACATCAATAAGGACATTTCAACTGATTCAAATGATTTGTCTAGCTCAATGGAGTGATCAATAAAGACAAGAATCGTTAAGCCAATGGCAGCAACAAACCAAGGCTCCCAGCCGAAGGCGTGATGGAAAATAAATAGTGCAACCATCACCGCAAGCACGGCTAATGACGCATACCACGTATGTTTATCAGTAATTTCACCTTTTGAAGAGAAATCTTGAATCCCTTGGGGTTTTATTCCCCGCCCCTTGGGGCGTAAAAGGGTAAAAGAAACAGTCTTATTAATACCCCGCTTTCGAGGTACGAGAAAGTCGAGCGTTAAGCGAGAGGGCTTGCCC
>JALXAX010000137.1 GCA_026991755.1 Thiotrichaceae bacterium
TGGTCTTTTTGGATTTGCTTAGTTCGAAGGTACTTCCAAAGTCTAATTGCATAGCTCTACTCAAATGAATCGATTGGGGTTGAAGTGATTATACTAATTTTGGGGAGGTTAATCAGAGATTCCTTAAAGAGCATATATCCTGCTAACACGCTAATTAAAGGGCTTAAGAAATAACCCATGCTGACTTCAACTGTCCAACCCTTATTTACACCGTAGACATGTCCTCCCCAGTTTATTGCAATCAATAATGAACTCAGTGTTAAATAGCTGAGTTGCTTTTTATTGCTACAAGCGATTAGAAAGTGATGCCTCCAAGGTTTAATGATAGCTACAGCCAATGCCAATAAAGGCACTGACCACAGTATCCGATGAGCAACTATCTCACTGGCAGATACATGTTCAAGGAATTTCCAGTAAAGAGGAAATAAGCCCCAAATAAGATACCCACCAATAATAAATAAAACACCTTTAGTCATAATCGCGTACTACCCAGGATTTTATTTTGGCTAAAGCATCAAGTATTTCACTTGTCTCCATGTGCTCTGTGTAGTCAATTGGAGTGTGCATGGCGTACTATACTTTGTTGGTTAATCACGAAGGTTCCTGGTACGGATAATTCATCATTTTCATTGGAATTTAACTACTTTGTTTTAGTGCTTCTAAAAGCATCTGAGATACTGCCTCAGAAGAAGCGGGGTTTTGTCCCGTTATAATCAAGCCATCCTGAAGTGCGAAGGAAGTCCAATCATCGACTTTGCGGTATTTTCCGCCTTTTGATTGCAGCGCATCTTCTAATAGAAAAGGAACAATGTCTTCAAGGCCTGTCGCAATTTCTTCAGTATTTGAATAGCCTGTGACTTCACGATTATTCAGTAAAGAAGCACCATCAGGTGCCTTGGCATTTAGGAGCACGGCAGGTGCATGACAAACGGCTGCAATGGGCTTGTTTTCCTTATAAAAATCCTCAATTAGTTGAATGGAACTAGTATCGTTAGTTAAATCCCACAAAGGACCATGTCCACCAGGATAAAAAACAGCATCAAAGCTTTTACTATCAACTTCCGATAACTTTAGTGTGTTTTTCAGGACGGATAAGGTGTCATTGTCCGCTTCTAAACGACGTGTTGATTCAGTTTGAAAATCATTTGATAGACTCTTAGGATCGACAGGAGCTTCTCCACCATTAGGTGATGCAATGGTGATACTGACGCCAGCATCTTTTAAAAGATAATAAGGCGTTGCAAACTCTTCCATCCAGAACCCAGTCAGTTCCTCAGTATTTCCCAAAGTATTGTGGGAAGTAAGTACAAATAAAACGTTCATTGTTTTGTCTCCATTAGTTGAACAAGTAGAAGTATGGTTGCTACACTAATTTCAACAATGCAGATGTTTTATGCATGTAAGTTTTAATAATTGATACAATAGGAGTAGATAGTCTATGCAACTATCTTTTGATCAGTTGAAAAGTATGGTGGTTTTTTCCCAGGTTGTTCGCTATGGCAGTTTATCTAGTGCCTCTAAACACTTGGGAATATCTCGTGCTGTTGTTAGTTATCACATTAAACGTCTTGAGAAATTACTTGATGTGAAACTATTGAATCGTTCAACACGCAGTATGAGTTTGACGGATGAGGGTAAACAATATTATGAAAGCTGTAGGCGCATTGCTGATGAGGCAGAGGAAGCGAATAGACACATAGAGAACATGAAACAAGAACCAGAGGGAACCATTAAAATAACGTGTTCTGTTAATCTAGGAACCCGAGTTGTTGTTCCTCTCTTGTCCCAATTTATGTGTATTTACTCACGTATCAAAATAGATCTAACTCTCACAGATGAAGTGGTGAATATAGTCCATGAAGGTGTTGATATAGCAATTCGTGGAGGGCCTTTGGAAGATTCAGAATTGAAAGCTGTACGCCTTGCCACCATGAAAACTTATATTTGTGCTGCACCTAGCTATTTAAATAAGCATGGCGTACCGCGCGCACCGGAAGATTTAAGCGAATATAGTTGGGTATATTATAATCAACTGCCTAAACATGTTTTATTATCAAAGAAGGGACGACAATATAATGTCTCGATGAGTGGTGTTATTACAACGAATAATGCGGTAGCAAGAACCTCTTTTGTAGAATCAGGTGTTGGTCTTGGACGTATCCCTGAATACGATGCTGCACCAGGTATTGATAGTGGCAAGTTGGAAATTGTGCTAGCTGATTATGAGCTTCCTAGTATTGATTTTTATTGTGTGTTCTCGGCGGGTGCAACATCATCAAAGAAAGTAAGTTTATTGGTGGATTATCTGAAAGAACATGTTCGTCATGGAAACTGATTAAGTTTGTTCGGAATTTCTGAGACTTATTAATTGCTGCAAAAGTTTTTACATACAAGCACCCTTCGACTCCGCTCAGGCTACAGAGTAGCACCCTGAGCAGAGTCGAAGGGTGCAGTTTTTACTGAATATACTTTTGCAACTATTAATAGCTGAGCTTTAGCGAAACTTAGAAGCTTTAGCAGATAGAATTTGTCACAGCTTTTTGATAGAAAAATTCGCAAAACAGAGAACCCGCGCAATAATAAAGACACCAATATTCCTGTTATGCATCCTCTGGGGCACGCATGAATGGATAAGCGCTTGTTACTAACTATTTTCTGGGGCAATGATATTGCCTAGGACAGGCTGCAGTATGAACTATTGTCTAAATCCATATGGCTAACTGCTTCTAAATATTTATCATCTACTACGATATGAGCCGATATAGCAGCCGTAGCTAAAGCCATGGCAGCCTTGCAACTTCTTATCCCAATCAATGGATAGCTGAATTCATCGTTCTTCATCAAAACTCTTTGCCTTGCTATGGTAGATGAAAGTATCATCAGCAACCGCAGAGGTATAACCATACTCTGTGGTTTTGATACAGTATTCAATCTCGCCACCTAAACCTGAATACACAAGACTAGATAAACGTGATGGATTCTAAGCTTATTATCACTTGTTCTTGTCTACTAACACTGCATCAGACGTATTTAGTTGAAAACCGTTTACATGGTTTTTCTTCTAATAACACCACTAATACTTTGAATTGAGGGGATTAAGGAGGGACACAATACTTGCAGGGCAAACGCATTAAAATAAATTCATTATCAATAAAAAGACGTACGTCTTCAGTCGCAGCAGCGAAGGTTATTATCTACTCTTCTGATTTGGGCTTGCCTATAAGGTTAATTTCGTGTTGTTTCGAAAACTGCTTTGCTCGGCTAAAGCCGCACGTCCTGTAAATTTCAGTATTAATTGTTGCAAAAGTATATTCAGTAAAAACCGCGCCCTTCGACTCCGCTCAGGGTGCTACTCTGTAGCCTGAGCGGAGTCGAAGGCGATGCTTGTATGTAAAGACTTATGCAACGATTAATAATTTTATAAAATACTGGAAATACTTTGAACAGGTGAATAAAATCCTGCAGCAATCATCTTGTCTAAAATAGAGTCTGCATCCTCAAGAGGAATAAGCTTATCTTGAATACAAGCTTTTAAGATGCCAATTGTTCCTGTCACTGGGATATGAACGCTTGCACAATAATTCCTTGCCGCACGGTCATCCGTTACCACGATATAATGATGTTGTTGCGCATATGAAATAGCAGATGCTTCACCCTAATCAAGAAATATTAGCAATTGCTGGCAAGCTGATAGTTCTTCGCGAGTTAGCGAAATAAGCTCAAAACTTCCATCTGTCATAGCGCCATCCTACAAATAGGTAAATTCAGCACCTTGTCAGATGGCATTCCTTATCCGTCTACATATACAAAACCACAGGTTTATCCTTACCACCTAAAATAGAATGAGACCTTTGCATGAAAGAGTGGCAAGAGAAAAATGAGCGTAATTTTCTCTATTTCTGCTAAAAAAGAGGGAAATAGCCAAGCTATTGACCGAATTTTTAGCAGGAATAGAGGGAACTCAAGCCATTTTTATTCGTCATTTCTTTCGTGCAAAGGTCTCAGAACCTACATCCTCAAGAATAATTCCTTCTGCACTTTTTTGGCTAATAGCAAAAAACCAAAGTAGTCTGTATGAAGCACAGCGTAATACGGGAAAGAGTTAATCAGATTCCTTAAGCTGAAGCTTTAAACAAATAACGTAAAGGCCTCAGCAAACCATTTTTTGAGTCTGCAAAAAAAGCATGGGGTTGTTTTAAAAGCTTGTTTACTCTTCGTTTGCGTAATGAATCAGGTGACTGAGCAAATCTACCATCAAGTGTGTGTAGGGTATTTATGGGAGGATAGCCTTTATTAAATGCCCTTATAGGCTGGTGTCTGCGATGATAGTTTAACGCATTGATGAGTAGCTCTATTAAGAGAGCTGACTGTTTTCTATGCTTCACTAATCGGCTGGAATTTAAAAAAGAAAGGAGTTTTTCTAAACGCGATAACTCACCGTCTGTTTGAAATAAGGACAATACATTGTAGACGGGATAGCCAAAGTTCTGAATAAGCTGCTTCGCCACATCATCAGAATCGGATAACAATAAAATAGAGTCAACAGTCAGATGATCTAATGGACTAGCCTCATTACCCTTACAAATAGTAGCCCATGTCTTATTAAAGTCTTCACCACTCATTAAATAAGCCAGAAGAATGTCGGGGGTATCTGCCTGCATCTTTACAACCCACTCAAGCATTTCCTTATGAGAACAAGCTACTACATCATAATATTGACAAAAGGCTAGTACCTCATCTTCACTTTCATAGCCCACTAAAATATCTTTGATGCCACTCATATGTTTATAGCGATGAAAGAGTGAATCTAAGAATGATATTGATACCAACAGATGTACCGTAACACCAGCTTGATGTATTGACATAGCAAGTGGTATTAGGCGCTCCAGTACATCTAGGCTTTCATCGTGATGATGAAGATAAGCCATGTTGTAATGAGAATGAGTGAGCTTATTAGTTTGCATCTTGCTATAGAGGTTGAAGGAGAGCGAGGCTCGAAGTGCATTTAAAACAGGGTTGTCAGCCGTTAGCTGAGCCGCTCGTTTAAATCTACTTTCGTCATACTTTTCTATAAGGTTTTGTTTCCATTGAGAGGATAAACGCGCCGGCTCCCCCAAACTTTTTGCTTTACTGTGAAAAACAAAGGTATCTTCCGCAACGGCTGAAAGATAACCTGCATCTTCCGCTCTAAAGCAATAATCAAGTTCGCTCCCCATTCCGCTGGGAAATAATTCTTCATCAATTAAACCGATACAGTCAATGACTTCACGTTTAATAAATTGGCAAAAGCCATGCACTAACGGAGGCGTTGAATAGATAGAATAGGAACATGATGTTAACAACTTCGCAAAATCATCCACTTCACCTTGGGTTGGGAAGTTTATCGTACTACTCAAACTATCAGGTATTGAGGGAACAGATTGATGAACCGCTGAATTAGAAACAGGGCTAACAATGCCTATTTTTGGATCACTCTCAGCACAACGAATAAGCCCTTGTAGCCAAGACTCACTGACAATCGTGTCGCTATTTAATAGCACTGCATATTCGGAGGTAGATGCACACAACCCTGTATTGACTGCACCAGAGTAGCCCGTATTTTGTGGGTGCTCGATAAGAGTAATCGTGGATGAGGTCGCTTCAATCTCGCGTAACCACTGTGTGGTTTCTTGCGCTGATTGATCATTAACAATAATTAGCTGTAGATGATGCCCTCCAGTATTAGCCAATAGCGACATGACGCAATGCTGGACATCTTCCAACGCATTGTAAACGGGAATAATGATATCAACTGGTTTTGACACGGTATCTGGCTGAGGCATATGTATTTAAAAGAGTATTTAGAAGGGTAGAATAGCATATAAATCATTATTTATAGTAATTACCTTGAGATATTCATTCATACAACTAACTGTATTTTATAAGTTTTAGTATTTTAATCATAGTGTCTATCCTACATTCAACATAGATTACTATTCAACTAACCACCCCAAAAGCATATTAAAAAGTACTATACTCTTTACCGTTGGTCTGTATCAAAAGTATGATTAGTCATCAAATAAAGGTCATCAACTCATACACATTATAAAGTTAGCAACATCAACCTATATGACCACCCTTCAACGTCTCACTTCATCACCTATGGATTGGATTAATACTATGTTAGACAGCTCACCTGACCCGTCTCAGGATAGACACGACAAGACACGAGATACAGAACAAACCATAAACGAAGAAGCTACCTCGCATACTCAGCAAGATGTTAGTAATACGATTGCCCACTCCCAAACAAACCACTGTACAAAAGTTGATATTATAGTCCCCGTTTATAATGCACTTAAATATGTCAAAAAGTGTATTGCCTCATGCATTCGCCATACTAATGGTTATACCGTTCAACTTATTATTGTTAATGATGGGTCTGATTCAAAAACCAGTGAATACTTACGCACAGTCGCAAATCAGCAAGCCTTCATTACCTTAATCAATCATCCTGAAAATAGAGGCTACACCAAAACCATCAATACAGGTATAAAAGCCTCTGAAGCGGCTTATGTCATTTTGCTGAATAGCGATACCATTGTTAGCAAGAACTGGCTACATCGGTTAATTAGCTGTGCCAATCGTTCATCTGATATCGGGATAGTAGGACCTTTGTCTAATGCTGCTAGCTGGCAAACAGTCCCTCAATTACGTGACAAGAATGGAAGGTTTTATGTCAATGAACTGGCCTCTGGCATAGATGTGGATCAAATGGGTGGACTCATAGAGAAACACTCATTACATCTCTACCCTGAAGTACCCTTTGTTAATGGTTTTTGTTTTTTAATAAAACGAAGTCTTATCAACACCATTGGTTTATTTGATGAAATAAACTTCCCCACGGGCTATGGCGAAGAAAACGACTATTGCCTACGTGCAACAGAAGCCAGGTTCTCACTAGTGATAGCGGATGATAGCTATGTTTATCACGCTAAATCTAAAAGTTTTGGTCATGAGCAACGCAATGCACTCAGCAAAAAAGGAGCCAGTGCATTACAAAAGAAATACGGTAAAAAATGGTTCGAAAAGCAGGCAAAACACATGGCAGAAAACCCCTATCTCAATGTTATCCGCCAGTCCTATAGTTTTAAACTGTTTGCAGACCTCAATAAAGTTCATCTACAAAATAATAAAATAGGTAGCAACCATTCAACGGATATCACCCAGTACAAGATTCTCTTCATCCTGCCCAAACCCGCCGTTGGAGGGGGCACTCATTCTATTGTTCAGGAAGTTGATGCGATGCGTCGTCTCGGCGTAACCGCTCATGTTGCTATTAAAGCCCGCATAATGACAACAGCCTGTGAGCAGTACCCTGCCATTCCCTCTGCCCATGAGCTATTTATGGGTTTCGAAGACGATACCTTACTGCAACAAGCCAAGCACTACGATATCGTAATAGGTACTCTGTTCTCATCCATGCAATATGTAAAACAAATAGTAGAACGCTACCCGCATATTGTGCCCGCCTATTATGTACAAGATTACGAGCCACTTTTTTTTGAAGAAGGCACCGAGAATTGGCAAATTGCCAAAGACTCTTATACTTTGGTGCCAAATGCTCTGTTATTTGCAAAAACGCACTGGATAGCCAGACAAGTTATCAAACACCACGGCGTTTATGTACATAAAGTAAACCCAAGCATTGATGGCTACATTTATTACCCACCTCTTGATATAAACAACACCCAACGTGTTGACGAGCAGGATCATCAAAGAGACATTCATATTGCTGCCATGATACGTCCACGCACACCCAGGAGAGGCGCAGAACGGACTATCAAATTACTCTCAAAAATTAATAAACTGCATAGTAACTCAAATAATGGGAGGCTCATCTTCCATTTATTCGGCTGTGAACCCGATGATGCTGCCTTTAAGGCTTTCACCATAGATTTTGATTACTTACATCATGGCATTCTAAAACGACAAGGTGTTGCCAATGTATTGCGCAAAAGTGATATTTTTATTGATTTATCTGACTATCAAGCCTTTGGACGCACTGCTTTAGAAGCCATGTCTT
This sequence comes from Thiotrichaceae bacterium, assembly GCA_026991755.1. Taxonomy (GTDB): domain Bacteria; phylum Pseudomonadota; class Gammaproteobacteria; order Thiotrichales; family Thiotrichaceae; genus HyVt-477. The sequence continues at coordinate 8,066 of JALXAX010000137.1, forward strand.
GTGGTTGTACCGCAATGGTTCCTCAGGCGGGCGGAGCTGATGAATATGCCAGACATAATGAAAATGCTTTAGTGGTCGATACGCTGGATGGTGATCATTGCCTAACCGAACTAGCCCAACTGCTCAACAACCCTGAAAAATTAGCTCAAATGAAACAACAAGGTCTTGCTACTTCTTTGCATTATTCGCCCCAAAGGGCAGCCTTAAGCGAGCTTAATATATTCACCCAGGCAGTGCTTAAACATCGCTTCACAACTGGTTATGACCTGCATAGCACAACTACTTCTAACGACAATGTTTTGACGGCAAGCCTACTGTCTCTGCACGACGGATCGGTCGCACCTGAAGATGCAATTTATCAGCTTAAAGCCTTCATGCATCCTGATGTACTGGAAGAATGGAACGTATCACTAGCTCCCTCAAATACCTTGCCAGATGTTGATAAAATCAATATCGCTCTTATCCAGCTTCATCACAGTTACCTAAACACTGATAAAAATATCGATACTCTAAAACTATGGATGCAAAATCTACAGGCAAAGGGTGGAAAGTGTGTGCTTATACCGAATGATGCTGATATTGACTCTATCACCAATGCCCGATTAATGACCTCCTCTGCATTTAAAAAACCTGACTCAAGGTTTAAAACACTTCTAAACCTGTGCGATGCTCTGATTATATTCACCCACTTACAAAAGCAACTCTATAAAAAACACCATAAAAAGCTTATCCATTTACCGAGCAAGTTAGATAAAAACACTTGGTTGATCGGCCAACCCCGCCCGACAGGTAAAGGCTACTATTCTAAAAAAACAGGGGATCCAGTTCGTATAGGCTTTATCGGTGGGCAAGATTCCACCCCACACCTTAAACTAGTGAAGAAGGCACTGGATAAAATCAAACAAGACTATGCCGACCGTGTAGAAATTGAAGTCATCGGAGCCTTTCAGCAAAACCCCGATAATGCACTATTTGGTCAGGTTATCCCCTTGCCTAAAAATAAAAGCTATAGTGCTTTTATAAACTGGCTACAGATGCGTGTGCATTGGGATATCGCCATTTTGCCCGAAAGTGATCAGCACCCTTCAAAACTGGATGATTCCTCCATCAAGTTTCTGGAATGTACCGCACTTAGGGTGGCATGCATCTGTAGTAATACTAAAACCTACCAGCACATCATTAAGGATAATAAAAACGGCTTGTTAGCCAGTAACACTACAGACTCATGGTACAACGCCATAAAACGGTTGATTGATAACAAAGCGCTGCGAACAGAACTATTCACACATGCTTATACTGATTTGCAACAGCAATACTCCTCAGGGGCTTCTGCCAACGACCACCTTGATGCACTCAACACAATCCATCAATTAGTTCACCAAACAGACTACAAAAAAGCCATCAAAAACAAAAAGAAAGTAGAACAACGACGTCAAAAGTGGGAGCTTGCCAAACGTAGAATGGTAAAGCTGATACGTGAGCCCTATCGTTATTTTTACGACTCCAAGGTTAAAGCTATCAGACCCTTGAGGTATCTGTTTAAACCTAAAATCCTCAGTTAAACAGCCTATAGAGTGATTCTCTTCGGCTGAATGGCGTAGTAAAAAAAGGAATTAATGGTTGATCCTTAATGAGTTTTTTTACATAACCAGTCAGCTGAAGAGGGTTGCTCTATAGGCTGTAGCGCCTTCACTCTATAAGTGAATATTTATAAAGCTTCTTACTTTAATACTATCAGTAGCTTAATCAGTGCTGGAAGCGGTTAACTGAGGAATTTAGGTTCAAGAAAGTATTTAGGATAATAGAAACCTTTGCACGAAAGGTATGACGGATATAGCAAGCTTACATAATCATGCAAAGGTCTTAAAACAGGATATTACATCTCCTCTGTGGTAACAGCTTATTCAGAAAAAACACCTTCCTCGGAAGCAGTATCTGCTACTGTAGTAACATTATTTTCAATAATATTACTGACCACAGGATCACCCACTGCTGTGCGAGTTGCTGAGCCTTCTTGAATAACAGACGTACGCAATAGATTATTGATAATTGTATTATCATCATCACGTATATCAACTGCAACACGAGTGTACTTATAACTATTATTTTCAATCCAGTTAAACCGAGCAACATCTCTTGCTATATTGCCGTAAATCGGCTCATCAATACAGTCAGGGAAACGGTTTCTATCTGCTCGTGAAGCGATCCACACACCTTTGCTTTCATCTACAAACTGGTTGCCCGAAATGACGTTATAATCAGCACCATAATATCGAGGGATTCCACGTTCACCACAATTTTTATACAGTGTTATTGCAGCAATATTATTCGCTGAAAAGGTATTATCAAATATCTTATTATTCCATGACGCGTCAATAGCAATACCTTCACGACCTGAAATATGGTTATATCCTGAGGCATTGATAACATTTCCAGAGATCACTGCGCCAGATGAATAAGCATCCAGATAGATAGCCATCGTTCCTGCACTATCAAAAATGTTATTAGAAATAATCGTATCACGTGCAAACATCTGTACGAATATGGGGGTTTTGACGATGTTCTTAAAAAGATTATTTTTGATGGTCTTATGTGTTTTAACCCGTTTATGCAATTCTTCGATATAAACCAGCGCTTCTTCTTTAGGTAGCTTTCCCAACCGGTATTGTTCTTTTTGAGGAATACGACTATCGACACTTATACCCGTGATATATCCATCAATAACGCAGTTGATAATTCTGGAGTTATTACCATAAAGTCCAACAGCATACTTGGTTCTCCCACCTTCATAGGAGGCTCTTAGTGTATGTCCATCGCAATCCAGTACACTGTTATCTGCAATATTATACTGTTTACCAACGGTATCTTGTGTGAGCTTTAACGTACCATCAACAACAACAATTTCTCCTTTTATACCTTTGGGGTATTCAATAGCTTTTTGACAACTTGTAAGCCCTAACACAAACCATGCCCACACAATTAGGTAGCCGGTTTTTCCTTTTTTCCCCATGATTTCCCCCAATCAATCATCAACTGCGATATGCAAACCACAGAAATTATTTTTATGTAATTCTTAGAGACCTTTGCATGTACGGAATAACCTCAACCCAAAACCCTCAGTTAGACGGTTTATAGAGTGATTCTTATAAGTTGAGAAGTGTAGTAAACAAAGGAACTTATGATTTCGAAGCCCACCCGCTTATTCAGGTTCCTCAAGCGGATAGTAAAGATTTTTGATAGTTATCGTTATTAGAATCAGATGAAGTGCACTTACATCCATATTTCAGCAATATGTAGAGTCCATATAAGCCACCACTTTGTGGGCGGAGTTCAAGGGTAGAGTTTTACTATTCGAAGCTAGCAAAAAATGTGACAGGATCCGTTTGATAAAGGCACTTACTCAACAACCAGATAGCAAGTAGCTAAGCTGTAGCACCTTCACTCTAAGTCCGAAGATTGGAATTACTACTTACTTACATTTTATCAGACACTTAGCAATAACTTAGAGCGGTTTGCTGAGAATTCCAGGTTCATACAAAGTCTCTAAGCATAAATATCAAGATGGTATTCAAAACTACACTATAATGTCATTAATGATTATCGACTTTCTTTCCTTCTACAAAAATCCAAGCCTATTATTAAACGATCCTTCTTATATTTATCGTTGCCAAAATATGGCACATGGCCTAGAAGAATTAGGCTATACGAGCCGACTATTGCATATCAAAAATTATCGACCTGATCATTACAATAACGTACAGGTAGTTGTTCTACATAGACCTTTATACACAATACGCTTACATGCGTGGGTCGCACTACTCAAGCGCAAGGGTGTAATGATTATTGCGGATATTGATGATCTTGTATTCCATCCTGATTTCACTAAATATAGCCCTGCTGTCAAACATCACATTCTGACAGCAAAACAAATAGAAAAGCGCTATTCAGCACATTACAAAGCACTATCATTGTGTGATCACATTACCACTTCAACATTGCCTCTCTATAATCAATTAAGCACTTATTTTTCTGATAAAAAAATAACGCTTATTCACAATGCGGTTCACTATAGTTGGCATACTGTGCTCCCTGACTTAACATCTGCCCGACATGAACAAACAAAATTTGTTACCTATTTTCCAGGTACCAAAAGCCACGATAAGGATTTCGCACTTATTAAAAAACCACTTGAAGCTTTTCTTAATGACAACCCTGACATCAAACTATCAATAACAGGTCAACTTGATTACGAAATGAAGGTAGCATCGTCACAATTACAATTCACACCTCGTGTAAAGTTTTCAGACTATGCCGCCCATGTTGCCAAATCCTGGCTTAATCTGTGCCCTCTTGAACAAAGTCCATTTAATGACTGCAAGTCTGCTTTAAAAGTCATCGAAGCGGGGCATTGGGGGACTCCAACTATTGCTTCACCCAACCCTGATGTGGAACGGCTTACAACTGTTGAAGAACCTGTTTTAGCCTATATAGCTAGTACAGATAATGATTGGTATAACCAGTTATCTAACTGGGCATCTAATCATACAAACACGTTTCACGATCAACGATTAAAAGAGGCCACCACGACACTGGCAAGTTATAAAAAAGCGTCACTAAAAATTCATCACCTTATAGAAAAAAGCCTATGAATGACTTTCTTCTTAGTAATAGCTGTTATAGCTTCCGTGGAACTATTCTATTAGATAATATTATTCAGCTATGAATTTATCTCCCTTATCTGCTCTTTCTACGCTCATTCGCTTATATGCCAAGTACCAGAGGCAAAAAGGTAATTATTCACCTAACACCTTACAAGCTTTTTTATTTGCCAAAAAAACCTCCTCCAATTGCTCTACTTTATTCGACTATCTAACTTTTAAACGTGACTTGGGCTATCTCCCTTCCCTTCAATCGCTTACAAAAGTCATGCATGGCTTCAAAAACTTGTCAGAGCGTCAGCAATTTTTAGCACTCAATTTTCTGATTGAATCACAACCAGATTCGAACATTGAAGGATTTATACATTCCGTAGCTCACCCTCAATTATCAAAGGTATCGCCTGTCATTTTATCTCTTGTCAAAGAAGACTCTACGCTGCGTAATGATCAAGCTTTGCTATCTGGGATTCATCATGAACAAGAGAAATGGAGAGCTGAATTTAGTCTTTATTTAAACACTCATATCAAAGAGTTAAACAATATAGTCATCGTTGGAAATTCGGCACAACTGAAGCATTCACAGCTAGGTGGAACAATTGATGATCACCGCATTGTGTGTAGATTTAATGCTTACCCAAATGAAGAAATTCAGCACAAGGATGTGGGCAAAAAGATAACCATTTGGGTGCAATCACCAGGGCTAAAACTACCTGATAATTTCATCCACCCCAGAATTAAGAGTATTAAGTGGATCGTTCTAACAGGGCCTGACGTAAGATATACCCTCTCTGACTGGAGTACAGTTTTACCTTACCTGAAACAAGGTGCAAAAGTGCTAACTATTCCTCTCACTATTTGGCAACCTCTGGTAAATAAATTACAAGCCCCACCCAGTGCGGGAATTTTATTCACTAGTTGGGTTTCACAACTCATTAGCAATCAACCACTATCAATAGCAGGGTTTCAATCAGCCCAGAATCCCTCTGCTGCTTACCATGTTATCAAAAACTATAAACGATCGAATCGTCATAATTGGGAAAAAGAAGCTGAAATAGTAAGGCAATGGAAGTTAAAAAGGCTCGAAACTGTTATTAGCAAAAATCCAAGCAATACACTTACACAAAATGTACACCCTCCTCTGCCGCATTTGCCTGTAGCCTGCAAAAGTGTTGCTATTTTTTCTTCAGGAATAAAAGCCAAGAAACCTCTAATAAAGTGGTTACTTAACTACCTGCACGTTAATAAAGTTAGCTACAAGCCCAATAGGTTTCAGGCTACTGCTGATTGTGTAGTCGGCTGGGGACGAAAGAAAAATACGCGCAAAGCCCGACGATATGCTGAAAAAAACAACCTCCCTTATTATTCTCTGGAAGATGGCTTTTTACACTCTGTAGGCAAAAACACACTAGAACAGGCAGGTGCTTCTGTAGTAATAGATAGAACAGGCATGTACTACGATGCTACCCAGCTATCCGATTTAGAAACTTTATTGTCTGAAGGAAAAGCTAATAGTACCGAACTCATACAAAGAGCTAGACAATGCATCAACATCATCATTGAAAATAACCTATCCAAATATAATACTCAACCTGCCACTAGTGATGATGCTTCGTTGACTTCCTCCCTAGCCTCACTACCCACTGGAAAAAAAGTATTACTCATTGATCAAACAGCTGGAGATATGTCATTACAGTACGGCTGCGCTACCCCTGCAACATTCGATGAGATGTTACAAGCAGCTCTCAATGAACACCCTTCAGCGGAGATACTTATAAAAACTCATGCTCGTGTTATTACAGGAAAAAAGAAATCATGCTTTAACCCATCGGTACATAAACACTCAAGAGTTAGTATTATTGATCAAGCCATTGACCCTTTGCTACTTATAAAAGCGGTAGATCACGTTTATGTCGCCACCTCACAAATGGGCTTTGAAGCACTTATGCTGGGAAAACCCGTCACCTGTTTTGGTGTACCTTTTTATGCACAATGGGGGCTAACCGATGACAGAGGCCCTATTGTTTCTCGCCGTAATCGGCATTGCTCGGTAGAAGAGGTATTTGCAGCCAGCTATATTTTATATTCTCATTATATTCACCCTACGAACCAGCAAGAATGCGAAATTGAGGATATTCTTTATTATTTCTTGCAAGCATGAATGATAACCATACTTATCTCTTTCGACACACTCTTTTGATACACACTACTTTCTCATAGAGACCTTTGCACGAAAGGATGGTGAGAGAAAAATGAGCGTAATTTTCTCTATTTCTGCTAAAAAAGAGGGTAATAGCCGAGCTATTGGCCGAATTTTTAGCAGAAATAGAGGAAATTCAAGCCATTTTTTAGTGAGCTTGCCGTTTTATCAAAACGGTCAACTCAATTATTAAGCTTGCTAT
>JALXAX010000138.1 GCA_026991755.1 Thiotrichaceae bacterium
CTTTCATAGTAAATCAAAAGCTTACATCTAATACTTAATTTAGATTATAATATCAAGCTATTTTAAGTGCGATTGCCCTACCCATGTCGATGGAAGACTGGACAAAACGCCTAGACCAGTTTATAGAGTTTACTGATAGAAAAGTATTAACGGATATGGGAAAAGTATCAGCAAAGTTTGCATAGTCATATGCTAACAGCGAATTTGAAAAATACCGCATTGTTCAAGATAGATTATTTGAAAGTGACTTTGATAAAATTATAAAGCAGATAGGTAGTAAGTAAAATGACGATAAATAATAAGAAATGTGGGCGTGGGTTCGTGTGTTATACCGTCAATCGAAAAAGATGACTTTTCTTTTTAGTGGTACTGATTGTAGCAGGGCTGTTCAATGCTAAATGAAATAAGCGCCCTCTCCCCTTTGGGGGGAGGGGGGAGATGTTCTAAGGTCGTCTTTTTTATCAGACTATCTACCCCCTCCCTAACCCTCCCCCTGCTAGGTGGAGGGAACTTTGTCTATTCCATGAACAAATTCCTAGCATTGAACAGCCCTGCTGATTGTAGTGCTTGCTTGTTTTGAACTAAATTAACTACTAGAGACCTTTGCACGAAAGATATGACGGATTAAAATGGCTTGAATTTCCTCTATTTCTGCTAAAAATTCGGCCAATAGCTCGGCTATTACCCTCTTTTTTAGCACAAATAGAGAAAATTACGCTCATTTTTCTCTCGCCATCCATTCAAGCAAAGGTCTCATATTGTTTATAGTTCTTCGAGCTATCCATGTTAGAATCCGTGGTCACTATTTATAGCTATTTGAAGAAAAAGGAGTATCTGCATGGCAGATCAGAAGACTTCACTAACCTACCGCGATGCAGGTGTGGATATTGATGCAGGTAATGAGCTTATTGGTCGTATTGCCCCTCATGCTAAACGTACTAGACGTCCTGAAGTCATGGGTGGAATTGGTGGTTTTGGTGCATTGATGTCAATCCCCCCACGTTATCAAGAGCCTGTATTGGTATCGGGCACAGATGGTGTGGGTACAAAGTTAATTCTTGCGATTGAGGCAGGTATTTACGATACGATTGGTATAGACCTTGTGGCTATGTGCGTGAACGACATTATTGTGGTGGGTGCAGAACCACTCTTTTTTCTAGATTATTACGCTACGGGAAAACTAGACCTTGATGTAGCAGAAGCAGTAATCAAAGGCATTGCTGATGGTTGTGAGCAAGCGGGTGCAGCGTTAACAGGTGGTGAAACGGCAGAAATGCCTGATATGTATTCCGAAGGTGATTTTGACTTGGCTGGTTTTACCGTTGGTGTGGTTGAAAAGTCCGAAGTGCTTGATCAATCACAAGTACAGCGCGGTGATGTCATTATTGGATTAGCGTCCACTGGTCCCCATTCAAATGGTTATTCGCTCATTCGTAGAGTAGTTGAGGTCTCTGGCGCGAAGCTAGATATGCCTTTTGGAGAGAGCACTTTGGGTGAGGCGTTACTGGCTCCTACTCGTATTTATGTCAAGCCTATACTCAATGCATTAAAACAGTTTGATCTACATGCTATTGCACACATCACGGGTGGCGGTCTTACTGAGAATTTACCGCGTGTATTACCTGATAATTGCAAAGCCGTTATAGACCTACAAGCGTGGGAACGTCCAGAAGTTTTCAACTGGTTACAAACAGAAGGCAATATCGAAGACTCAGAAATGCTCCGCACTTTCAATTGTGGTGTGGGTCTTACGCTAGTCATTGCAGAAAAAGATAAGGAAGATCTTATTAATAGCTTACGCCTTAATGAGATAGAGGCATGGACAATTGGTCATATTGAAGCAGATGAAACTGATGAGCCTTTCGTAGAATTTATTAATGGCTAGTTGTGATTCGATAGTCGTACTGGTTTCAGGTAGTGGCAGTAACTTACAAGCTATTATTGATGCTGTTGAGACAGGCCAAATAACCTCAAAAATAAGCGCGGTTATTAGTAATATGCCTGATGCTTATGCGCTAGAGCGAGCTAAAAAAGCAGGTATTGCAACAGCGGTTGTCGATCATACTTTATTTGATTCCAGAGAAAACTTTGATCAAGCACTACAAGACTTGATAGAGTCATATCAGCCTGATTTAGTGGTGCTTTCTGGTTTTATGCGTCTATTGACAGAACCTTTTGTTACCTTCTATACAGGGCGAATGCTAAATATTCACCCTTCTTTATTACCTAAATACCGTGGTTTGCATACCCATCAACGCGCTTTGGATGCGGGTGATGAGGAGCATGGTGCGAGTGTGCATGTGGTTACGCCTGATTTAGATAGTGGTCCTGTTATTATTCAAGCCATAGTGCCTGTTATAGAGGGTGATACCGCTGAGATACTAGCAAAGCGTGTGGTGAAGGAAGAACATATTATTTACCCTTTAGTCATCGGTTGGGTCGCTGAAGGGCGATTGGAAATGAGTGCAGATAACGTATTGCTAGATGGGGTGGCTTTAACTAGCCCTGTTATATGGAAAGCAGGGGAAATACAGGAAAAGAAAATACAAGAATGAAAAGCTAGTACTCCAACAAGTTAGGTATTGATGAATACAGCGAGTCAGGAAGCGGTTAGCCGCTAGGCGCGCCTTGCAGTGAATGGTTGTTCCCTTCACAAAAGGCGCAACAACGTGGATGACCGCTTCCTGACTCGCCCGAAGGGAGCAACCCAAAGCGTTCAATACTGCGTTATGGGTCTTGCCAAGGGAACTACCATTGCCTGCAACCCATGCCTTGTCTTGAGCACTTTGGATTGCTCTGTATCCATCAAACCTAAGTTGCTGGAGTACTAGTGAGTTCACTGTCTTTGTTAAACCCCAAGGCTGCTCAATGCTGGCTGAAAGTGTGACTGGATAGTCTGTGAAAGTATCAAAGAAGTGCCCCTTGAGCAAAGAGAGGTTAGGAGGTTTGAAAAGTTAGAAATAAATACCGAAGTATTAGAATATTTCTGATTTTTGCTAAATCCCCCTAAATCCCCCTTTATAAAGGGGGAAGAAAATTTACAACACTCTTAAGTGTTGCACCTAAATGTGCTGTTTCAGTCCCCGTAATACACAAACGAGCAATAAAATGAAAACACCTACCCGTTTAGGGATCATTATGGATCCTATTGATACCATCAATATCAAAAAAGACAGCACTTTTGCAATGATGCTAGAAGCCCAAGCACGTGGCTGGCAGTTGTTCTACATGCTACAAAACAGCTTGTATATCGAAAACGGAGTCGTTTATGCAGAGATGCAAACTGTAACTGTCCAGGATGTCGCAGGTGATTGGTTTATTCTTGATAAGCCACAAACGCTGACATTGCATGAGCTTGATGCGGTATTAATGCGTAAAGACCCGCCCTTTGACATGGAGTACATTTACTCTACCTATCTACTGGAAATGGCAGAGAACAAGGGCTTATTAGTCGTTAATCGCAGTAACAGCATTCGCTCTTGTAATGAAAAACTCTTCGCTACCTGGTTTCCTGATTACACGCCTGAGACTTTAGTCACTCGTGATATGGAACGGATCAAAACCTTCCATGATGAGCAAAAACGTATTGTAGTAAAGCCCTTGGATGGGATGGGGGGGGCAATGATTTTTCAGATACAAGAAGGCGATGCTAATCGCAATGTTATTTTGGAAACCATTACTGATTATGGAAAGCGAACCGTAATGGCACAACGCTTCCTACCCGAATTTAAGCAAGGTGATAAACGTATCCTGATTATAGACGGCGAGCCATTCCCCCATGCTCTTGCTCGTATCCCAGCAGAAGGTGAGGGCAGGGCAAACCTTGCCGCAGGGGGGAGCTATAAAGGGGTTGATCTTACCGAACGAGAGTTCGAAATTTGTGAATACATCAAGCCTATCCTTAAAGAAAAGGGTTTGATGTTTGTAGGGCTTGATGTAATTGGCGATTATATTACAGAGATTAACGTAACTAGCCCAACCTGTATTCGTGAATTGGATACTATCTATGATGCGAATATTGCGGGGTTGCTAATGGACGCGATTGAGAAGAAGTTATGCAGTTAGATGGGCATCATTTCTTTTCAATCCCTTGGGGGATGATTCCCCGCCCCTTGGGGCGTAAAACAGATAAATACACGGTGTTAGATAAAGGTGCTGAGTATAGAATTAAGTAATTTTACATGGGTTATCAGTTGGCACTGTATTGAATACCCCGCTTTCGAGGAACGAGAAAGTCGAGCTTTTAGCGAGAGGGCTTGCTCTGGGTAAGTTTATTCTAGAAAACGAAGTTGGGCAACTGGTAGAGTGATCCTGTTGCTCTATCTGTTGTAACGTTTTCACTCAATAAGTAACGATGTCCGACATAGTCACAAATACGTTATCAAGACAGGTCTTAGTTCTCTTTTAAAGAGCCACTGAGAGCTTTTCTTAAGAAAGCAGTCTCTTACCACCCAAGACTGTTTGGTTATTATAAACATCGTATGTTTAATCGTTCGATAGTCGTCAGGGCTGTTCAATGCTAGGAATCTGTTCATGGAATAGACAAAGTTCCCTCCACCTAGCAGGGGGAGGGTTAGGGAGGGGGTAGATAGTCTGATAAAAAAGACGACCTTAGAAC
>JALXAX010000139.1 GCA_026991755.1 Thiotrichaceae bacterium
TAGCCGAGCTATTGGCCGAATTTTTAGCAGAAATAGAGGAAATTCAAGCCATTTTTTAGTGAGCTTGCCGTTTTATCAAAACGGTCAACTCAATTATTAAGCTTGCTATATCCGTCATATCTTTCGTACAAAGGTCTCTATTAGATAATATACATTTGGCAAGGTCGTTGGGGCACAAGGATTCCCCAGTCTTATTCTAGAAAACGATAATCATCGAACCCTTATAAACATCGACTACAACAACCCCAAAAATATATTGAAGTCTATAACGGCTATTGTCGGCTAAGTCGGAAGAATATCCCCGCAAGGAAAACAAAAACCAACGCATTTGCCATCTGATGCAAGTTAAAATCTACATAACTGTGTAGCAACATCAGCAACATGCCGATACCCGCACCTATTTGTAAATTTATAAAAGCACTCTGTCGCGCACTTCTCATTAAATAAACCCAGCGAAGAAGATATAACATTAAAAATGTTGCTATGATTAATGCTCCAAATAAGCCCATATCAGAAATAATTTCTAAAAAGTCATTATGTGCCTGATTGATAAAATTCTGTTGCTCTATAGGTTGATACGCACGGTAAACTTGAGGAAAAGTACCTGGCCCACTTCCCCATGGATACATATCACTAATAATCCTCTTGGTATTTTCTAAAATACGCCATCTTTCATCTTCCATGGGGTCACTAGCGAAGCGATTAAGTATAGGTACAATACCTACCTTAAAAGCAATAATACTACCTATAACACTAGAAATTACTAGGAAACCAAGAGACTTAACCTTTCCAACATTTTTTGCAAATACAAATACTGAAACGACAACTCCAAATACAATTAAACCGATTCCAGCTCTAGATGCAGAGAAAAAAGACACAACTAGCATTAAAATAATAAGCACTAAAAGCGTTAGGGAGCCGCTTAACCCCCCCCCCTTCAACCATCCTCTTTTTTCTGAGCTCTCTGAATAAGAAGAAACCAACAGCCCAATCACTAAGGGCAACGACATTTCGATTAAACCTACAAAATGATCACGGTTTTCGTAGGTACCACTTGCAGTGTTGCCATGATCATCTGCCATATAAAAGACGTCAGAGCCAGAGGCATATTGAATAATCCCTAAAGCGACTTCAATGAAAACAATACTCAACAGAACTACAACCAACCCTCTTACTAAGGTTTTGGATAAACTCATAGTAACCAGAAACAAAGCCACCAAAGGAATGAGATAAAAGAGTGATCGTTTGGTATTTTCAGGTATCAGGGATAAGGCGGGGTATGCTATATCAACCCCTCGATTAGTTAGAAAGTTTGACACATCAACATACAACGTTCGACCAGGTAAATCTTTCCATATATCTAAAGAAAAGGGCACAAGATATAAAGCTACAAATAAGAGTGAAATAGCAATAAACAATCCGTTGCCATAGCCAATCTTACCGGAGTTTTCACGTGTCCAAAATAAAACCAACAGCATGAGTACACCCATGATTTGAGCACCTAGCTCAAACCTTTCCTCAAATTGGTTCATAAACAATGGAGCTAGAAAAATAAGCAGACCTGACAGCATCATCAAAAATTTCGTTGATACACTGTTTACATGACTAGGGGCACTCATAAGTCACCTTTTGTTTCAGCTTGAACTTTGCTTACTGGCGTAATTTGAATATTGTCAAACCAAATTCCACCTTTAAAAAACCGTTCATGCGGATATTGGCTTTTAGCTTCAAGCCTTAATATTTGTGATGAACATCCTTGCTTAGGTACAGTGAATGCGAACTGAATATCATGCCAATTTTCTCTACCCTTTAATGCTGGACTCTCAACTAATTGCTGTGTCGTTTCATCTGCACAACTGATCCTCCAAACCAAGCCCTCAGGGTTCTTTAGCCCATCAATTCGGGTTTTCATTGTCACTTGATAGCTTTGTCCTGATTCCAGTAACAGGCGTTGCCACACATGTTGAAAAGCCATACTCTTACGCGATTTAAAGACGATATGTAAAGCACGTTTCCCTTCTATCCCACGTGTATTTGCTAATTTTATTTTAACTTGCTTAGATCGCCTAAAACTCCAATCGTAACCCGTGTCATGGCTACTTCCTTCAAAACCACCATCGAATACCGTTCCTATATAGCTAAATTGCTTGCTTGTTAACCCTCCCACCCATGATGAATAAGCTAGCTTCCAGAATTTAGCTTGTTGTAATCGCCTTACATATGCTTTTCTTTCAAAGTCTTCTAAAGGAACATCAGATAACATTCTCTGCTGATAAAAATACTGCAATACTGGCAAGCTAACCTTATTATTCACCATATAGGTAAAAAAATCTTTCCACCAAATGGAAGGTTTCGTCACATAAGGAGTCAGCAAAAACCTTGAATCATCTGTTTGTGCGTAACTCAACAATATGGGAAATATGGGCTTATATAAAATACGATGACGTGTGATTAATAAATCCCATTCATACAAAACTTTCTCGGCATCCCCTTGTTCTGCCCAATAATCAGCCAATGTACTATGAACATAAGAATGCGCAACCCACAGCTTTGGGGCTAAGGTAATGACGTTATCTACATTAGCATCGTCATTAAGTTTCTTATAAACGGGGATTAATATGGACATAGCATGTCCATTAGTGGGGTCATTACTTAAAGCATCTAAAGCATACTGCTCTGCTTTCTCATAATCACCTTGTGTTTTTGCCATCTCAGATAGGCTAGTGAGTGATTTATTATTATGCGAGTTCCAGTGAAGCGCTCGAGTAAAAGCATTATTATTAGCGGATGAATCAGCAGCCTGAATGGACTGTATTTCACTTATTTTAAAAGGAATCAGGTAATAAAGAACGATTGCAGATAGAACCAACAGGCAGAGTCGGTATAAGGCACTAATGAGTATTTTCAATATTCTGTCTCTTCACAAAACATTCAGCCCCCTAGATAATATGACAAGAACAGTCTTGAAATATCCAACTTTATTTCAAGCTGTTACAATAGAGGCTCTTCAAATCACAGAGCATTAATCAAAATACTCCGCAACTATTAAACAGAGACCTTTGCACGAAATATATGACGGATATAGCAAGCTTAATAATTAAGTTGACCGTTTTGACAAAACGGCAAGCTCACTAAAAAATAACTTGAATTTTCTCTCGCCATCCTTTCATGCAAAGGTCTCTAAGAATAACTATCCTGTTTGTCTAACAGGCTCCATCTCAGTTCCATAGTCATCACTTTCCCCATAATTATAATAGTTATCATAACTGGAATAATGGCTTGAACCCGTTTTTACTTTAGTCAGAATGACACCAATGACATTACCATAACTACGACTAAGACGCTTAAGAGCATTAGAAATAGCTTCTTTCTTGCTATCATTACTAGCCGCAACAAAAATAGTGCCATGTGCTCTATTCGACAGTATCAATGAATCTGCCATTCCTAATACAGGAGGCGCATCAATAATCACCTGATCAAACTTATCCGCCAGATTATCTAGTAAATCCATCATGCTTTTACTAGCCAATAATTTCACTGGGTTACTTGGAATCACTCCAGCAGATAACATAGAAAGCCCCGATACCTCTGACGCTTGTAACGCTTCGTCAATGGTTGCTTTACCCACTAATACATCGGTAATACCTCGATCATTATGCATATCAAGGTACTGGTGTAAGGAAGGTTTACGCAAATCACCGTCGATTACAACAACACGTTTACCTTCTTGTGCTAACACAATCCCTAAGTTGATACTCGTACAAGACTTACCTTCATTAGGCGCTGAACTCGTGGTGTGCAAGATTTTAGGAATCCCATCCTCAGTAGAGTATTCCAAGTCGATAGCAATTGATCGAAAGGCTTCTGCTACAGGAGAGAATGGCTTCTCACGAGTTAATAAAGGTTCTACACCCTTGGTTTTAGTAAAGGGGAAGAAGCCTATAACAGGTAGATTAGTTAGCTTTTCAATGTCCTCAACGGTAGTAACGGTGTCATCCATGTTTTCAAGCAAAAACGCAAGACCTGTACCCAACATCAAACCCAATAATAAACCTATCGCTAAATTTCGACCTGTATTCGGCTTATACTTCGCAAAAGGTACAAAGGCAGGATCAAGAAACGATATATTATTCGTGACAACACCACCTGCAACGCCAACTTCTTTTACGCGCTGTAACAAGCCATCATATAGTTCCCTATTAGTATCAGCCTCTCTTTTTAAAGCTAGGTAACCAATAGACTTATCACGAAGTGACATGATCTCCGCTTTCTTTTTATTAAGTTGTACTTTTAACTTACTTGCATTTTCCTTTGCTGCAAGATAAGAACTTTTCAATTCATTTGAAGAGCCACTATTAATAATAGTGGTTTCTTTCTTAATCTGTTTAGAGAGTGAGACAATCTGTTTATTAATCTCGCGCATCGCTGGATAGGCAGGTTTATAGATTTGGCTTAACTCACTATATTTTGTTTCTAGATCTGCTTTCTTTTCTTTTAAGTTCTGAATAACCGTGTTATCCATTAGACGAATAGCACCTGATACTTTATTTTTTTGTCGATATTCACTTTCTGCACTAATAAGTTGAGTTTTAGCCTTTGTATAGGCTTGAGACAATGCTTGTAGTTCACTTGATATAATGGACTGATTATCATCCGTATTAACGATATTCTTCTTTTTAGCATAAGCTACTAGCTCTACTTCTGATTTTTGAAGTTTGCTTCGAGCAATGATTAATTGCTCATTCAAGAACTTTTTAGCATATAACGTAGAATCCCCCCTACTCTCCAGATTCATCTGTATATAATTTTCCGCTAGCGTATTAACAATAGTTGTTGCTAGTTCAGGCTCAGTTGATTCATAGAATATATGAACAATATTGGATTTCTTGGAAGGACTAACGGTAAGGTTAGATAGGAATTTCAACTCAACGGGTCTTTCTGCTAATTGGCTTTCAGCACCATTACCATCATCAAGTAGTCCATCAGAAACATCATCTCCATTACTTCCAATCAAATTGAATTCAACCGCTTTTTCATGAAAGAAGTCCATCACATTTTCTTTCAAAAAGCCTTTAACCTCATCTACTTTCTCTGCAACAAAAGGCTTCTCTAATTGTGGCTTATCGTAATAGCTTTCAAGATTTAGCTCCCTAATAACCCGTGTAGCCAAAGCACGACTTTTAAGAACATCAAACTGTGTCTGGTAAAAGTTTTGATCAATTGCTTTTTGTTCATACACATCGTAACTAACAATTTTATCTGCTTCTCTATCTATTTTGATAGCTGCTTCTGCACGGTAGGTGGGTACGATTGAAAGTGTATAAAGAAGTGATAATGCAAAGACTAATGATGTCACAGTAAATATCAACAACTTATGATGCTTCAGTACTTTAATTAAATCACTGATATTGATTTCATCAAAATGATCATCATCGCGATAGCCACCATGGTTTGCCACCATTCCACCACGCTCATTTAGCTCTAATTTAGAACCATCGATCGCCACTACTGAATTATTACTTTTTGTACTCATAATTAGTTTCTTATTGTTAAGATTTTTATGTAAATTGTTTTATAGGTTACAAATATAGTCTAAGTTTCACAGACTTGGGGGAATTTCTAAAGATTTTTACACAACACCCTATTTTTCATACTACGAACATACAATGCAACGAAATGTATTAATACAAACTGAATAATTATTCAGTATAAGAAGATGAGTGGTGAAATAGATGGAAAGAACATCCAATTTGGATCAAATATTATACCTGAATCCGTGACTTCAATGCGGACAACAGGGGATAAGGTATTGGTTTAGCACGGGATTCTAAAAAATCTTAGCTTCACCCTTAGGTTAAGCGGGCATTTTTTAAACCCGTGATGAATCAATAGCTTATTCACTGTGCCGTAGTGAAGTCACGGATTCAGGTTATACTCTAATGTGTAAGATTTTATAAATTAACGAAATTAATGGTAGGCACGCTCGGATTCGAACCGAGGACTTCCACCATGTCATGGTGGCACTCTAACCAACTGAGTTACGCGCCTATATTTGATAACATCATTTGACAGCATCAGAACGATGCTAAAAATACAGATGCGCATTCTATCTGCTAAGAAAAAAATTAACAACTCGATTTTTTTATGAATTATTACTAAGGAATCTGATTAAGTCTGGTCAGTTTGTGATGCACTGGAAATGGCTATCTGGCAACGTAGACCCCAAGCGGGATTGATTCATCATTCTGATAGGGGGTCACAATATGCAAGCAAAGCGTTTAGAAAGCTTCTTGATAGTCATGACTTCAAAGGCAGCATGAGCCGTAAAGGTAACTGCTGGGATAATGCGGTGGCTGAAAGCTTCTTTGGCAGCCTGAAGCAGGAGCGGGTGCAATGGAAAAGCTACCAGACTCGCTTTGAAGCACAACAGGATATATTAAATTACATTTCTATGTTCTATAACAGTTATCGCTTACATTCATTCTTGGACTATTGCTGTCCCAATGATTTTGAAGAACAATTTATAGAAATGAAAAAAGTAGCTTAACTGGGTTGTATCAAATAGGTTGACCACGTCATTCTATAATCGAGTCAGAAGGCACTCCGCTATAGGCTATATGAGTCCAAACGATTTTGAAGCAAAACCTAATTAGTTAACTGTCCACTTTTCGTGGGGTACATCAACCCTCATAAAAACAAACATCGAACACATGATCGAAATACGTTTAATCCAAAGTCCGCATAACCAGCTTTCATTATGCTAATATTCATAGTACAGAGTTATGTGAATGACACTACATGACTAGGTTATTTACGAGGCATGGATGAATTATGAAAACCGTTGTATGGACAGAGTATCTAAAATACAGGGCTGAATTACGAGGTTTTGATCTCAACAACCTTGAAGAAGTTTTAAGATATTCAGATGAAAGATACTATGATTCAACAACAGGAAGGATGATTGCCATAGGGAAAGATGGACAAAAGCTAGTAATGATCCCCTATGAAGAGACAGAAGAAGATGAAATAACACCCGTAACCATCCATGCTACCAATAGAAAGCAAATTAATTATCGCATAAGAAGCGGAAGGTTAATCAATGAATAATACACAACTATCATACTTCAAAGAATCCGATGTATTGCACATTTTAATATCTGCCGAGTCTGAATCTGATAGCGTTGAAATAAGCCCGAATATTACAGCCGAACTTAACGAAGATGGAGAACTTATAGGTATTGAAATACTTAACGCAACCAATTACTTAAGAGACTTCGTTCTTGAGTCAGTACAAGCAAAACTACTAGACCTAACTGACAAAGCAGCCTGATGAATAAAAAAGATAAAAAATGGAAAGAGGAATACGAAAATATAAAGAACGTGACGTGGTCTAATGAATTGATACAACCCAGTTAAGGACATTATACTTAACCGAGGAGTAAACAATGACCACACGAAAGAAGTATTCAAAAGAGTTTAAAGAAGATGCAGTCAGTCTTGTCACAGAGCAAGGATATACCCGAACAGAAGCAGCTAAAAGCCTTGAAATATCATCCCAGATGTTAGGTCGCTGGGTGAAAGAATATCAGTCAGATGATGGTTATGCCTTTCGTGGCAACGGTAAACTGACACCCTTACAGGAGGAAAACAAGCAGCTTAAAGCCAAAGTAAAACGGCTTGAAATGGAGAAAGACATCCTAAAAAAAGCGACGGTATTCTTTGCAGCAGAAACGAAGTGAACTATTCGTTTATCACCCATCATAAGAATACCTATCCTGTTAGCCTGCAATGTCAGGTGCTGGGTGTGAATCGGTGTAACTATTATCACCATTTAAAGTATGGCGTCAAAAAATCAGAAGATCCTATACATCAGGAAATGCTGGCATGGGTTAAGAGAATTGCCCATGATTCAGATGATACTTATGGCAGTCGTCGCATGAAGAAAGCCCTGAATGCATTGAGTTTTCCAGTCAGCAGAAACAAAGCCAGAAAGCTGATGAAAGAAGCAGGTGTCAGTGTTAAACACCGTAAAAAATATAAAGTAACCACGAACAGCAACCACAAGCTACCTGTTTACGACAACTTGGTAAAGCGTGAGTTTACAGTGGCTGAACCTGACCAGATCTATGTCGCCGATATCACCTATATCTGGACACAGGAAGGTTGGCTATACCTAGCCGTTGTCATTGACCTGTATTCCAGAAAAGTCGTGGGCTGGAGCATGAGTTCACGCATGAAAGCCCAGTTGGTTACTGTAACTAAGTTGAGTTTAGCGAAAATATAGCAAATTCTTACCTCAGCAAACCGAACCAAGAATTAATAGGTGTCCTTAAAATGTTCAAGGTGAAACAATTTGAGTACGAATTCGTCCCGTATTAGAAACGACGACTTTCTTTGCAGTAACTCCTCCTGTAGCAATAGACAATAAGTCTATAGTTAAACTTCCTCCGATACCTCGAACTCTACCATTCATTCTATAACCAATATTGGAAGTGTAGTTTCCATTACCAGTGACCGTTAAATTGGTATCTAGGTCTTCATGTACTTTCAAAAGTTCAGCAGTGTCGTTTATACCATCATTGTTCAAATCGCAGGTAAGAGTACTATTGTCATAATTACCATTGCTATTGCAATCCATATAGATTAACCAACCATGGGCATAGTCAAATAGACTTTCATCCGCTTCACAACCCGAACCATTACTATTACTCACACACATAAAGACATTCATTCTGCGTTTTAATGCCTCACTTCTCACAAAAAATAAGGCATTAGATATTTCATTCGTAACCGTACTGATCTTATTCTTTTCAACCATAGAACGTAGTGAAGGGACTGCCATTGTGATCAGGATAGAGCTAATCGCAACTGCAACCATCATCTCAATAAGTGTAAAACCCAGCTGTTTATTATCTCTTATCATGATTACTTTTCCTGAGGCTTACTCCAGAAAACAGATTCAAGCACACCTGAATTGTAACTCATTACCTGAGATAACTTCTTACCTGCTCTAAAATCAACATTCTGCACACAATTTCCATCAGAACAAGTGCTGCCATCATCAGCAAGTGGTTCATTGAAAACCACCTGAATCCCCCCAGGGATTTCATTAGCGCTAACGACGGTATACAAATCATTATTATCAGGCGCTCCTCCATTTCCACTTAAATCAACCGCTGCCGTTCCTTTCAATATATCAAGGACATAGGCTCTTCCTTGTGTAGCAGAAGTATTACAATGTGAAACCGAAGAAGCACTCGAATAGACATCAGGTACAAGCGTCGTAAATACAACCTTTCCATGATTCGTAACACTATTTGCCAATATTTTTTCACCACTGCTTGAGAATTGGAAATACCAACCTTTTTTATTGGCAGTAGCCAAAATGCTTTGATTAGAAATCGAGTTAGACAAAGTAGCTGAGCCTGCATCATTATTACCCATCACGACAGGTGCAAGGTTAGCATCTGTTATTGTTGTAAAATTACTAGGCAAAGCATGCTTAACTCGTCTATCTACTAGTACATAGAATCGGTCAGTCGTACGCTTATTCAAAGGTTGAGTACGATCACCACTTCCTATAGAAACCAATAAGCTGGTTATTCCAGACTTTCGGGTTATCGATACGTCGGGTTCATTAAAAAACTTCCTATTTTCTACTGTTGATGAACCACCACCCAAACTCGCCAGCTTTATTAGCTTAGCGTCATTAAGGTCGTATTTGCTATCTGGATCGCTATCAGTATCTCCATCATACAAATCTGTATCGAGTTCAAGCCTCCAGACATTACCTGTAACATCAGCAAAGTACATACGGTCAACAGCCCCATCTTTATCAACATCAAGAATACGTACTCCTCCAGGAATACTATGAGTCAATGCAGAGCTTCCTTCGATTGCAGAACCACTAGTTCCTTTTTTGATAGACCAAATAAATTCACCCGTATTTGCATCAATGATAAACACGTCAGAGCCTACAGCGTCAGAGCTAGCTCTATCTTCAAGAGCTTTATCTTGATTATTGGAATCATAACCACCACTGAAGACTATTACTTCCTTAAGCGTTGCATCATCACTTGCGGTATGAATACTTGCCAAATATGGCTTAGACCAACTTTCACCTAAATATTGGAAGTCACCACTCTGACTACCCTCTATTTTCCATTTAAGTTCTGGTGAAGACGGGTCTGTCACATCAAGTGCATAATAAGCGTTGCCCCCCCTTCTCAGACCGAAGTAAAGGTACACATGATCACCTTGATCAGCTTCTATAACACCATCACCATCGATATCCTTCATCCAAAGGTTTGCAAACCCATCTACACCATACTTGTGATTACGATACTCGTTATCATCAAATTGAGGTTTAATATTCTTCAGAAACTCTTTCGGCATGAAAGCAAAAACTTCTTCACCACTATCCGCATCAAAAGCATGCAGATAACCTTCATTGGTTCCCGCAAAAATCACCTGTTTATGGGTTGAACTACTATCATCCTCATGATCGCTATCATAAGTAACAACAAGAGGTTCAAAGTGCAACATATCCCCCATATGTTTACGGGCAGTGCCAGAACAAGTATCTAGTACATCATCGTATCCTTCAAAGCCACGAATAAAGCAAACATATTTTTTGCGTTCCGCAGGTGATGCATCAGTCAAACCAAGCAAGCTCTCTGAGATTCCAGTGCTTGAATCGGCATTGACATTAGATATTGATAATTCATTAGCATCTAAGGTTAAATCACAACTAGAATCGTCAGTACATGCTATATCAACATATAGGTTTCGATCAGCAGGAACAAGTTTGGATGCCACACCGCCTTTAGTAACATCGGTACCATCCGCAGTATCAGAAGTAGACCAATAATCTTGAGCATTGGCTGTGAAAGCACCTAGTTCGGTTACTGCATTCTGATTATTCTTTCCTTGAATTAAACGCTGACCATTTGAGTTTACTAATTTGAATTTCTTCAGGTTACCTTTCCAAACAGCATTATCCCCTACTTTAAAGGTAGGGATAAATATAGAATCTTCATGATTCAAACCTGTTTTAGTCACCACACTATAACCAGGATTTGCAAATGCAGTAGTCGATCCATTCAACTCTAGATCACCTAAAATACTAGTAAAGGCTGTGACTAACCCTTGCTGATCTGAAGCGGGATAATAACCCTCAACTACCCCAGCTGTATTCACATCATCAACAGTCGATAAGGATTTAAGATAGTTCTCAGCCGCACTATTTTCCCCCAACCCAAATCCAACCGTGTAGGTATTAATGAACTGGTCGCCGTCCTCATCACTATTATCATGCTCTGCTAAATAATGAGTTAACTCAGAACCACAACGGCCTCTCACTAAACCTTCCGGAGACTCCTCACAATTAAGGGATCTAAATATATCAGGCAATGCCCCCGTCCACTCATTATCAGTCACCACTTTATCAAAAGTAGGATTAACTGTTGTTGTTGCTCCAGATTGAGGATAGCCGTCAGATAGTAAAATAATCGTATTGCTCTGACATGCATTTTTGATAGGAGTGATATAGGTTGGAACCGATGGTGCGCCACCAGAACACATTGTGTATTCGCAAGTATTTGGCTCAGTATCATTACTTACATCAACCGATCCACATGCAGAGGAGGCATCTCCGTGTGATAAATGAGCATCAACCTCCGTTTTATCAACAATCAAAGTATATGAATTACTAAGATCGCCCGTTGGAGTGTGGCAGATTGACACTTTTCTACCGCCCACACCATCAGAGACCCCTGTCACATTACCAATATCGCCAATAATACTTAGTGTAAACCCACCTGTAACAGACGTATCATTGGTTGCTGCAATAATCGTGTAATTACCAGGTACTAAATTGGGTGTAAGCTGTGTGATATCAGGAGCGCCCGTATTGCCATCATCCCCAACATCAGAGCCATCACTATTCAAAACATATAAGTGTTCTCGACCTGATGCATCATCCATTTCCAGCCTGATATCAATGTCACCCAACGTATTGACAGTGAAACCAAATACTGGATTATTCACAGAGCCACGATCTAAGCCACCCGATTCATTATTCCACTGACCCTGAATATTATAAGTGGTTGAACCACTTCCTCGATAACTCTCTAGAGATCCAACATCTCCATTAACTCTCACTGTGAAATCACCAGACACACCATCTTCTCGTGTTGAAGCCACAATCTGGTAATCTCCAGCAGACAAATTATTGGATGTTAAAGAGGAATAATAATCCCCCTCTTGATCCATCTCTGCCAAGAAGTCACCTGAACTATCTAATAAATAAACATAAGGTATTTTATCAACACCTGTAGCAGAGGTAATTGTGATGGTAATATCACTCTCTTCAGCAACATTGAAGTCAAACTTTGGGTTATTAGCAGAGACTATAGATCTTGCAACAGAGTTAGTCCATGTGCCTTCAATCTCATAAGTGACACATGAGCTTGAGTCATTGTTGTCATCATCTTCATTGTCGTCTCCGTGGTCATCTCCATGATCGTCTCCGTGGTCACTGCCATGATCACTTCCGTGGTCACTGCCATGATCACTTCCGTGGTCACTGCCATGATCACTTCCGTGGTCACTGCCATGATCGCTTCCGTGGTCACTGCCATGATCGCTTCCGTGGTCACTGCCATGATCGCTTCCGTGGTCACTACCATGATCGCTTCCGTGGTCACTACCATGATCGCTTCCGTGGTCACTACCATGATCGCTTCCGTGGTCACTACCATGATCACTACCATGATCACTTCCATGATCACTTCCATGATCACTACCATGATCACTTCCATGATCACTTCCATGATCACTTCCATGATCGCTTCCATGGTCACTACCATGGTCGTCTCCGTGGTCATCGTCATGATCGTCTCCATGGTCATCACCATGATCGTCTCCGTGGTCATCACCATCATTACTATCACACGAACCAAGCAATTGACCTACTTCTCCATTAGTAAAGGTTACTGTTGCAGGTGGTGCTGTACAATCATGAGCTGTCGCTGCACAGTTGGCATAACTTCCATCAGCTCCTAAATTATTGGGATCACTCGGACAACGGTAATCAAGAGGGATTTCCCCTGTAGGTAAGCGCTTTGTCCATACGGTATTACAAATTGAACTATCCCATTCGCCAGGAGAGCCTGTATAGGTGGATGGGTGAGCAGCCCATTCATTACTGCTGCCCTCTAAAGGCCCTAATCCCCAACTGACCTTTTCACCTCTGTAGTAAAGAGCCGCTTCATAGAGTGAATCCACTAGGGGAGTCCAGCCACGAGGGCTCCAACTATCGACTATATCAGGTAAATAATCGTAGACAGTTTTTGAGCTATCAGGCTCTGGCATGTTATTAGCATTCCAGTTGACTGAGCCATCATCATTTTTAGGCAAACCTTCTTCAAAGATAGTACGAGCATTAGCCGTAAGCGGACTGACTGGAAACTTAACCCCTTGACCAAAATCCCATCGATCAGGCCCTGTGCTTCCAAAATTCATCAGACCTACACTTACACTGGCAGGCATAGTATCTAGAATATTTTGAAAGGCAGATTTCATTGCACTAAAACGAGTATTTCCTGCCCCCCCTACTGGGGAGCGCATACTGCCGCTTACATCCATAATAAACAGTACATTATGACTACCTGACACACTGTTTTCTGGGAAATAAATATTCGTATCATCCGCATAGGTCACAACGCTGGTGAGAGAAACAGAAGATATGATGAGTGATTTTCTTATTATATTATTCATTTTTAGTGCCGTATTGGGATTATTATGGGCAACGTGTTTTTAATAAGAGCAATAAAACAAATAGTTATCTATTATTGAATTTATGGATATCTGTTTTAACTTCTCAAATAGGTAAAACACTTATTAGACTTATAATAACAGATCGATAAAATAATTTATCCCCCTAATCAGTACCGTCTATCCATAAAGTTCTGTACAGTTTCAAGCAAGATACATTCAAAGCAATAGCAATTTACCGTTGCCTAACAAGGTTACTTATCAAACCCTTCTTAGAAAGATAACTACGATCAAAGAGACTGGAGGATTCATCCTTCCCTGTAGATTGTGACCTAATCAATAAAAAGCCGATAATAGATAGAGCTAATAGTAACAACCAAAACTGAATGGAGTGGGTCATTTGCTTAACCTTTTGAATCAGTAAAAAGTCCGAAAGCATCACTTCTGCTGAATTCTTCTCGTTATCAAGCATCAACCTATCACTTATTCTCCATTTATTAGATGTCAACAAAGAATCCATATTGGTGATACTAAAAGGTTCAACTCTACGTAACTTGTATCTATTTGAGTAATTGGAGTAGACATAGCTCCCCTGACGATACCCATCATCAACAAGATGATTAATTATTTTTTTAGAGGATGTCATATCTTTACGGAATGCGTATACATAGCCATGATTCCCTCTATATTTTCCACCCGTAGAAACGATATTCCAATACGGAAATACTTCATCAACTGCACTTAAAATACGCATTGCGGTGGAATTATACGCGTTACGCCTAGGTCTGGACTGAGTCGACTCAGCAAACATCCCCTTCCATTTTAATCGAGAACGAACCAGCCTGAAAAATTCTCGGTTATGTAACATCATCGTGCCCAAATGATACGGAGCAGAGATATCCATAATAATAAGATCAAACTTTTCATTACTTGTCATCAGATAATGTTTAGCATCATCAATGACAATTTCTTCATTATCATGCGTTCCTGCAAAACCGTTCACATCAGACCAATGTTTTTGTGCTGATTCAACCACTAACGCATCTAATTCCACTAACGTTGTTTTCGATGAATAGGGACGTACTCTTTCCATACTACTCATTGAACCCGCACCTAAAATAAGAATTCTAAGCTTCTCATTATTACGCCTCTCTGCAAGAAACTTAGCGGGCAGCTCTGCTAGGAAATAGGTAAATTCGCCCAAGCCTGTCTCTAACTTACGAGAATCACCTCTGGAAAATTTCTGATTGAAATAGCTTACTCCATTTAAAAAAGAGGTCCGTGTTTTGATCTCTGTTTGTTCTTTATCAGCATAACTTTCAACAATATCAATGGCGTTATAAATAGAGTTTTGGCTGAATATCAATTTAGGATTGTCATAATCCCGACTGCGATAATAATCTTCCGTTGCTGCCGTGAAAATCTCAGCTTGATACGCTGAAAATACGCTAATAACCAACCATGCCATCGCTAAGAAAGCACGATCATAGCGAGTACCTTTCAGAAGAATAGCAACTAAGGCAGACATGCTGAGTAAGTACAGCGGCCAGGTAGCCGCAGGCCACCAATACACCAATACCAGCATAAGTACTACCGCAATAGCGACACCTAGCAAATCCCAACTATAAGCATTAGTTAATGATTTAGAGCCGTTGGCTTCAATCAAACGAGGCAATAAAACTGAATAGAAAGCTGAGGTGAAAAAGGCGGTTATAAACAACACACCCCATAAAACTTCTAACCCCCAGCCAAAAGAAATAAATACACCGTAAATAGGTTTTATGATAGGCAAAATAACAAGATGCAATACAAACATAACCACAGCTAGTGGCTGAAGTAGCTTTAATGAGACGTGTTTAAGTAAGCCATAGCCTATGGACAAACCACAGAAATAAGCAATCGCAACGACTAAAATAGAAAGCTCACTAGAAGCCAATACAATAGAAAATTCTCGTGTTATTAAATATTGCAGTAGCAACAAACACATACCCGCCAAAACCAGAATCACCTTTGTTTCCAGGGCGGTAAAGACAGTCCATGATTTCTTGACTGTGTTCGATACGGATAAAGCACCCGAAGATTTTTTTAATAACGCAATACCTAAAGCGCCTGTAAGTAAAAGACTTAATGCAACAGCGCCACCACCAGCAAACCATACCGCCAAAGCAATGATAGGGAAGAAGATTAATACTCCCGCACTGCGTCCTTGGTTGGCAAGTAAGGTAATCGCAAATGAGAGTAGGGGCCCCCAATATAAAGCATGCACACCCCATTGAACAAAGCTCAACATGCTCACTAAATAACCGAAGATGAAACCGTTATTCTCATGAAAAAAGAGAGATGTGGCTGTCAGTTTTTCACTCCAATCTCTAAATAACACACCGACAGGCAGCGCCACTAAAACAGAAAATAGCGCAATGACAGGCATTAATAGGGTATAAGGTGCGAGTAATGATAACAATAAGAGCAGTGTAAAGTAAGCCGCTAAGGAAACATAACCTACTTGGCGCAACCGCCAGCCCCCCAGCCATTTAAGCCCGATAAAGACACCCGCCATCCAGGCCAATACAATCAAAAAGTAACCGACATAACTAGCGCTATAATAGCTTTGCACCATTAAATAAAGCGCAACTTGGAGCAGTCCAAAGTGAAACCCTTGTAAATATGGAAATAAAGGGCTTTCTCCTTTTTCTGCATCTTGTTTTTCTTGACCCTTTCCATCAAAGGAAACGACTAATTTAGCCATTAGTACAACAGGAACAAGGCTCAACAAAGCCGCCCAGTTCAGCAGCCACGCGCCTGCAAACAAAGCGCCCGCTAACGAGAAAACAATCCCTAGAATAAACCCATTATTCTCATGAAAGAAAAGGTGTTTAACCTTAGAGAATCGCTTTTTAGCCCAAATAAAATAATACCCAGGTGCCAGCCCCGATAATATGGCGGCGATGCCCACTATAAAGAAATTACTATAGCTATAAGGATTTTGCTTAACAACAACCAGCGTCACGTAGTAACTAGCTATTGATATACCCACCAATATAGGGAGCAATCTATGGGATAATATAGAGGGAGATCGATTAGCAGTGGATAGCTTTGAATGTTTAATATTCAAACCACCCAGAAAACCCATTAACCAGAAGAATAAAACAAAAAAGAAGGAGATGGATCGGCTAGATACGTACGCTTCCATCAAAAAGAAATAGCTAAACTGAAGCAATGAAAAGTAAATACCTAGCGTAAATGCCAGCCAAGCTTGAAGTGAGTTAGTTTCCTGCTGTGGAGAATGATTGTCTAAATTAGTCATCGAAAATTAAATCCCCAATATTATTGATGGTTATAGCTCTTGCGCCTTCTACCAGCTCATCGACTTCTGATCCCACATAAACGGTTACTTTATCTTTAGCTTTATGATGTATCGCTGCTTTTAGGGTTTCTTTGTCTGGAATATTCAGTGTTGATTTACCCCCATAGAAGTAAACCGAAGTTCCTTTTACCAGCACAAAATAGTTATCGAATACTTGAGTAAGCGTATAGATCAACCGCTTTCCGTATTGAGAGCGTTTTGATATTGGACTTAGTGAAGCAATGGAAAATATGCCATCATCGGTAAGCCTATCTTTCACTAAGGTGAAAAACTCCTTGGTATAGGTAAGGGCAATCTGCCGAGAATACGCAGGAGGAATATCATGCAAAATCAAGCCAAAATGGTCTTTGCTATTGGCTGAAAAGTGTTTTGCATCGTCAGCGATGAATGTCCAGTTATCGAGACTATCTAAACGGTTATATTCCTGAAAATATTTCTTACTGGTGTTGAAAACTTCCTGGTCAATATCAACAATGGTGATGTCTTTAACCATGTCACCAATACGTCCAATCGTAGACATAACACCACAACCCAATAAATTCACACGCGGGTTATCGAGCAACTTTGCAGGGTACTCAGCCAGAAAATAACTGTAGTTGAAATGCCCAGCATGACTAAATTGTCGCTTACCATTGAGCGACAACATAAACTTCCCTGTATCTAACCTCATTACTTCAATCTTGTGATAAGGGGTGTAGCGGGTGTACACAACGGTTTCAACGGCTTTACTTGGATACCAGTTTTGATAAAACCAAGTGGAGAGGCGCGTATCCCACGATGAGAAATTAATAATAAAGAAAACCACGCACAACACTAAAGCACCAATGAGTTGAGCTCTAATTTTCAACAATATTGCAATACCCACAAAGACAGAAAAGTAGGTGCCAAGTAATAAAAGATGTGAGAGTGACGCTAGTACAGGAATCAGCAACAGACCAATAATTGATCCGATAATCTCAATACTATAAAGCTCTCTTAGACTACGCCTGCCCTCTTCAACTATGGCGGGCAGGAAAATGGCGTATATGGATGTGGCTGCCAACGTTGTTATTAGAAAAACGCTGAGGTAAGCCACTAACCAACCAGGATCAGAACTCATTTGGTGAATATCAGAGAACAAGCCGACATCTCTCTGTATCATATAAGCACCTGCTTGCACCCCAACAATGATCAGCATTTGAATCGGCATCATTATTGGAAATAACCACTTTAGCAATGATGGGGGTACTTTATCTGAAAATAAGTACCCCAAAGAAATGCCTGAAAAGTATGAAAGTGAAAAGGTAAGAACTGCCAATTCAGGATTACGAAATGCAACCGCTATATGTTGAACCAAAATGAAATTAAGCAGCGTTAGATTAACTCCCGCTCCTAATAATATCCATTCTTGTCGATTAACAGGTCTAAAAGCTATTAGATTATTGAGTATCGCTGTCACCGCAAAGCCTTCTTTTTATTGTTATATAATTACGAAGTCAGCCCAAATAGAAATATTCTGCTGACAAACCAAGCCCATGGAATTTATATTATCTTACTTACCTAATAGAAAACTGAATATAAGTACTTTTTTAATTAATACATAGCTGTCTCAGCCATGTTTATAAATATGCAATTAAAATATGAGAGTTGGGCTAACATTAGAAAATCCAAAAAAAGATGTATAGATCATTCATATATTAAATTTCTTACTACCTGTGGTAGAGACGTTGCATACAACGTCTCTACGAGAAATTATTGATTTGAAGGTCTGATGTTATTGATTCATCATGGATTTAAAAAATACCCCTTAACCGAAGAATGAATCTAAGCTTTTTTAAAGACCACTCCCAACAGAAGCAGGGAGCTCCTTACCCTCGCCTTTAATTAATTTAGTATGAGCACCTGTACCTAGCAATACAGAGTCAATAGCAAAAGTATAAACACGGCATTTATTAGTGCTAGGTCCGATACTCATTGCTTCTCCATCTTGTCCAAAGCAGGTGTATTTCGCACCCCTTGTTATCACTACATTTGATTGTATATTGCCAGAACCGAGCTGACGGCTTTGTACATCGGGTGTTGTTTCATCATCTATCCACTTATAAACATTATAGAAAGAAACAACTTTTTTACGTGCTGACTCAGATGCCTGATCAATCAACATTTGCTGTTGCTCATTTGAGGCAATAATAACGTCTTGTGTAGATAGGCGAACCGAAGAAATACCAATCATGGTAATCACCAATAAAACGACTAAAGCTACTACCAAAGACACACCTTCTTGATGTTTTATTCTTCTCATTTTTAGTATCTAACACCTTATTTAGGATATTGTGACTTGACAATATCTTTATTTCTTATTGAGTTTTATTGAGACCTTTTGTATGAAAGTATCAATACATACCTTCATACAAGACTATTATTATTAATATTTATCATGAGACCTTTGCATGAAAGGATGGCGAGAGAAAAATGAGCGTAATTTTCTCTATTTTTGCTAAAAAAGAGGGTAATAGCCGAGCTATTGGCTGAATTTTTAGCAGAAATAGAGGAAATTCAAGCCATTTCTTATCCGTCATATCTTTCGTGCAAAGGTCTCATCATGTCACTATTCAGCTGAAGAAGCCTCTGAATAAGTCTGAGTCATTACTCTTTATCTATCCCTGTTCGCCAGATGAATCAATGATGTATAGACCTTTCTAATATATCGATCATCAGGCGTAGTTACTTCCTTATCAAGTAACAGAAACTTCTTACTTTCACTTTCACTTTTAACTTCATTGGGAGAACGTACAAGCAGAGCAACGTGCACACTAACCACTTTACGCCAATCATCATTGTCCTCAACTACATCTGCCCTTTGGTACTGTACCGACCCATTTGCACTTTTTACACCATACCTAAACTGCATACTCTCTATTCCATTAGCGATAGGAACTGATGGACTATTGCGTGAGGAGGTACATTTTAATTCGTTACTAGCAATATAATAACTGTTGTAAACAACCGCCTCACTTCCCAGACCCGCCACAGGGTCTGCACTACAGGCTTCCGCTAAATCCAAATCGGTGTAACTTCCCGCACAATCTTGCCAATATAAAGCATCTGCATCTTTAGGATTATCTGGCATATAGGCTATTGAGATTCTGTCTTTATTTCCATTATCTTTAGTATATCGATTATAATTATTAATATAACTAGCCACTTGTGAATTGACTGAACCACTTCCACAAACAAAACCACTAATATCTCCATCAGAAGCCGTTAAGAAAGGCTTTTCAATCGTATACACATACGTCGAAGGGTAACCCGCATGCTCGATACTCTCTCTCAAGAAGCTCATTGCTATACGAGCATTTGATTCAAGCTCCCCTAAGTCAGATCGCATAGTGCTGGATGTTTTACTATTACTATAAGAACTTATAACCACAAAAATCAGAAAAAGCCCAATCATCATTGCGACCATGAGTTCTACTAATGAGAATCCTGTTTGTTTTCTTTTCATCATTAGGGACTAATCTCTAGGATAACGTTTGCTGTAACACTCAGATCTGAATTATCTGCACGTTCGTTCCAAGAAACAGTAATGACATGATCAACATTACTACCACAGCTAACAGAACCACATGAAATCGCTAGAGATCCATTAGGTAATGTATTCTCAACACCACTTTTTTTAGCCGACTTCCATGATGTTCCTGTTTTTCTAGTATGACCACAGACAACCTGCGTTTTATCAAACGTGGCAAGTTGAGAGGCTGTACATGCATCACCGTTGCAATTTAAAGTATCACTAGAAAGTTGGTTACAAGTAATAGGAACAGCAGGATCTGTTTCGTAAGCACCCAATTGAACCCCCGCCAAATTCATGCGGATACGTTCAGCCATTTCGTTAGCCATAAAAGTGGCCACCGTTCTATAATGAGCTGAATCTGTTCCTTTAAGTGCCGTAATTTGTAATGCAGATGTGCCAAGGATGCCTAAAGAGAGAATGACAACCGTAACTAACACCTCAATCAAAGACAAGCCTTGCATAGACTTCTTTGCTATTTTCATCTCAAAGATTACTCTCAATTTTATTGTTATTATTAATATCTCTCTATATTAGCACAGCTTATCCAATAAATAAGCTGGCTCATCATACCATTGGTCTAGAAAATAACAGACGCACGTGGCGATGAATCAAACAACAGCTAACTTTAGGGTATCTCTATTAATTTTGGTCGGAGTTGCTGTGACTTAGCTGAGCTTTAGCGAAATTTAGAAGCTTCAGCAGATTCTAGCCTCAACAAAACGAGCCATCGATTAATAGAGGTACTCTTTAGATACTCCGTATTTTCCTGTACATTGAGCGCTTGGCTAATAAATATAAGAACGACAAATGGATGATCTACTAAATTTACTATCCGCTGAAAAACTTAATGACCTGATTGCTCCTGTTACTGAGGTTTTCTCAGAACAACCTTGGATACAAGGTATCGCTATTTTCCTTGCTACTTTTATGACAGCATCATTATTGACGTGGATAATCTTTAAAGTTCTTCATAAAATTACGAATAAGACCAAAACTTATCTTGATGATAAGTTATTAAAAATAGCTCGCGCTCCTATTTACTATTCATTGGTTATTACGGGTTTCTCAACCGCTATTAAAGTCATGCCGCTATCTGACAAACTTACTCAGATGTTAATATATGGCTTTAAAACGATTGGCGTTCTAGTCTGGACTATTGCCCTCATCCGTTTCTCTAAAATTGTCCTAAAACAACTAGCTTGGTTGAGTAAAAAAGGCCGCTTTATCCAACCGCAAACCCTGCCTCTTTTTGATAACCTAGTACGTGTGGTCATCATTGGCTTGGCTATCTATATCACTTTCCATATTTGGGGCATTGATATGACAGCCTGGCTTGCCTCAGCGGGGATTGTGGGTATCGCGGTTGGTTTTGCTGCTAAAGATACCTTAGCTAATCTATTCTCAGGTGTATTTATACTGGCGGACACCCCTTATAAAATTGGTGACTATGTTGTTCTGGACGAAGGAAGACGCGGTAAAGTTACCCACATTGGTATTCGAAGCACACGCTTTTTAACGCGTGATGATGTTGAAATTACCGTACCCAACTCTATTGTCGGCAGTAGCAAGATCATTAACCAAACAGGTGGTCCGCATACTAAGTTTAGATTACGTGTGAAGATTGGATTGGCGTATGGCTCAGATATTGATGAGGCGCGTGAGATACTAGTCGATATTGCAAAAGGAACAGAAGAAGTCTGTAAATCCCCAGAACCGAGAATTCGTTTCAGAACCTTCGGTGAGTCTAGTCTAGATCATGAATTATTATGCTGGGTTAACGACCCTGAGTTACGCGGACGGGTAACAGATCGGCTAAATATCACTATTTATAATCGCTTTAGAGAAGAAGGTATTGAGATTCCTTATGCGAAGCGTGATGTGTATATTAAGGAAATGCCTGATATGAACTAACGTGCTTGTTGTACTCCCTCTTATTTGAAGAAAGGGCTGGTGAGTAAAGTTAAATCTGGATATGAATAAACTCTCTATCCCCACCCTAACCCTCCCCTTGCTAAGGGGAGGGAACTTTAGTATTTGTCTTCAACATCACATAAAAGATAAAACACTGTAAATACTTATATAATGAGACCTTTGCACGAAAGGTATGAAATTACGCTGAGTAGTTACTCCACCCTCAATATATCAGTAGGTTGGTGTTGAGGAACAAAGCCCAACACACGACTGTTGTTGGGCTTCCTCGCGTCAGCACCAACCTACCTGTCTTGATCTTGGAATTATGACAACTTCTCTATGCCACCCATATAAGGCTTCAGTACGTCTGGGACAAGAATACTGCCATCTTCTTGTTGATAGTTTTCAACCACAGCTACTAGCGTACGACCAATCGCCAAGCCAGAACCATTAAGCGTGTGTAATAACTCAGGCTTTTTAGTCTCTGCATTACGGTATCTCGCCATCATACGACGCGCCTGGAAGTCCTCAAAGTTTGAGCAAGATGAAATCTCACGATAGGTATCCTGGCCAGGTAGCCAGACTTCTAAGTCATAAGTTTTTGCTGCGGAGAAGCCTGTATCGCCAGCACATAGTGTCATTACGCGATAGGGCAAACCTAGCTTTTGTAAGATAGCTTCCGCATGGCCGAGTAGCTCTTCCAACTTATCCCATGATTCTTCTGGCTTTACCATTTGCACCATTTCAACTTTCTCAAACTGGTGCTGACGAATCAAGCCACGGGTATCTTTACCATAAGAGCCTGCTTCAGAACGGAAACATGGTGTATGTCCTGTATACATAAGCGGCATATCTTTCTCATCTATTATCTCACCACGCACCAAGTTGGTGATGGGGACTTCTCCTGTAGGGATTAGATAGAAATTATGTTCGCCTTTCATTTTAAACAAATCTTCCTCAAACTTGGGAAGTTGCCCTGTTCCTTTTAAGCTATCCTCATTCGCTAAATAAGGCACATAGACTTCGCCATAGCCATGCTCTTGAGAATGGGTATCTAACATAAACTGAATAAGCGCACGGTGCATACGAGCCATTGCGCTACGCATCACCACAAAGCGTGAGCCTGTAATTTTGGTGGCCGCTTCAAAATCCATCCAGCCATTGGGAGCACCTAGATCAACGTGATCTTTAGGTTTAAAATCAAAGCTTGTAGGTTCACCCCAGCGACGGATCTCTACATTATCATCTTCACTGTCGCCCGCTGGAACCGTCTCGTGCAATAAGTTTGGCAAGCCCATCATCATCTCGTGAATTGAGCTATTGAGTGCAGCGAGTTCATCTTCAGCTGCTTTTAGTTGCCCACCTAAATCAGCTACTTGATCTAGCAACGGTTGGATATCCTCCCCTTTTGCTTTAGCTTGACCAATAGATTTAGCGCTTTTATTACGCTCATTTTGAAGTTCTTGAGTAGATACAGACAGCTCTTTACGTCGTGACTCAAGCGTATTGAACGCCTCAACATCCAAATCAACATTGCGACGTTTTAGTTGTTCCGCAACATCATTAATATTTGCCCGTAATAGTTTTACATCCAGCATAGTCTTTACCCAATCCCAATATAGTACTAATATTTTTTATGGTTTAATAAAAAGCCAGACTATACATCAGAATTGCTTGGCTGTAATCATTCCAAACCAAACGGCAGCCACACACACAACCACACTAATGAGCACATTTAACATGGCTCTAATGAGTGCGCCTTCATGAATGAGTTGCAAGGTATCTAATGAGAAAGTAGAAAAGGTGGTTAGCGCACCCAAAAAGCCCACTAATAAACCTAATTTCAGCGCAGGATCAATATTGCTTTTGTGCAAGAAGAATACGGTTAATAAGCCCATTAAGAAGGAACCTATAATATTGACGGATAAAGTACCGTAAGGGAAATCACGGCCAAACCAACCATAGACAAGGTTGGATAAAAGATAACGGCTAATTGCGCCTAATGCGCCGCCTAGCATGATGCTTAAGAGCTGAACTACACTCATTGGTTTTCCTGATAGCGAAAGAGCACTAATTTCTTAGGTAACTCTTAGATATAGAGGAGGATCAATTAAGGAAGCTCTGATTAAGCAGGAAGTGAAGTTTTAGCCTCCCCCTTTGTGAAGGGGATTGAGGGGGATTTAATAAAGTTAGTAATATACTGATATTTAAGTGTTTATTTTCAACCTTTTTAATCTCCCCTAACCCCTCTTTACAAAGAGGGGACTTTTCTGAATACTTGCACAGCCTCTTATCGCTTCCAGTTAATTTAAGGAGCCTCTAATCAAGTCATGATTCGTTTTTCTGAGGCTAGAATTCGCCATCTTTTCGCTATAAAAGTGACCTATAGCTAAGGCTATTGCTAACTTTTCTATCAAAAACCTGACGAATTCTATCTCTCAGAAACTTCGATCAGACTTAATCAGAGTCTCCTTAATGCGGCTCCTTAACCATTCTCAATCTTGATAGTTGGGAACTTAGTACTGTAATCTTTAGATTTTTCAGCCAACTTCGCACTCATACGACGAGAAATATCCTTGTACATATCAGTGACTTTACTATCAGGATCAGAGACAACTGTAGGCTTACCCTCGTCAGTTTGAACACGGATACTCATATCTAAAGGCAGTGCACCCAAGAAATCCACATCATGCTCATCTGCCATACGAGCACCACCACCAACACCAAATATTTCTTCTGAATGACCACATTCACTACAAATATGCACACTCATGTTTTCAACAACACCGAGTACAGGGATCTCAACCTTTTCGAACATTTTAAGACCTTTACGAGCATCTAAAAGTGCGATGTCTTGTGGAGTCGTTACGATAACCGCGCCACTAACTGGGATTTTCTGAGAAAGTGTAAGCTGTGTATCACCTGTTCCTGGAGGCAGATCAACCACTAAATAATCAAGGTCGCCCCAGTTTGTGTCACCCAGTAACTGCTCTAGTGCTTGTGTAACCATTGGGCCACGCCAGATCATCGGCGTATCTTCTTCGATCAAGAAACCTATCGACATGGTTTTAATACCGTAGTTTTCCATTGGCTCTAATGTTTTTCCATCAGGGGACTCTGGCTGACCAGAAATACCCATCATGCGTGGCTGACTTGGGCCATATATATCCGCGTCTAGCAAACCAACTGATGCGCCATCTGCCTTAAGTGCTAGCGCTAAGTTAACAGAAGTCGTTGATTTACCTACGCCACCTTTACCCGAAGCCACAGCAATAATATTCTTAATGCCGTCAATTCGTTTCAGTGTTTTTTGCACTGCGTGAGCTGCAACACGGGTTTCTACGTTTACTTCAACAGAATCAATTCCATCCACTGCTTGCAGCTTCTCTTGGATCTCTGTTGCTAATTCATCACGGTAAGTTCCTGCTGGGTAGCCCTGCTGTACGCGTACAAATACTTTGCCATCATTAATGTCAATCGCTTTAACCTGATTAACACTAACGATATCCTTTTCCAGATAGCGGTCTTCGATCTCTGCAAGGAGAAATTCAACCTGTTCTTTGGAAACTTCTGCCATAATAAACTCCAGTTTAATTCTGTATAGCTAAAATAATGCTGGGCATTCTACACTATCCTTAGGCAGACAAAAACTGGACAATTGTTATGGGTACTTTTGGCTGCTCTGTCACCACTATTTCTGTCACAATAACAGAAGACTTTAACGGATTGATTATTTAAGCTGAGGTGAGTCAGCTATGTCTTCTAGCATCGAGCGCATCTTAAAAACACAGGCTTCCCCTTCTGCAATAGCAGGTTCTGCTTTGTGGAACTCAATCGTGCCAATATCAGCTACTTTAGGAGCAAGAATAATATCAGGAGGATCTCCCGCCATTCGACTTCGTGTAATGCGGTTTTGCATGATACTTACTGTATTTGAGAACACTTCGAACATGCTAGGCATATCGCTATCTCGCTGAAGAATCTTCGATAAGATAACTTCCTTACCATCCTGAATTCCATCTGACAATTGATCTGAAAGCTTTGACCACAAGCTCTTTTCATCTTCACTTAAGCTTGATTGGGAAGATTTCGATATTGTTTTCGATATAGTTAAGGCATGATTTGTACTTTTAGACAGCGTCGTAATTTCAGCATAAAGGTTTACAGCGATTACAATATCAGCCCCTAATGCTCGGCACAAAGAAACAGGAACGGGGTTTACCAATCCACCATCAATTAGCCATTCTCCATTATATTGCATAGGGGTAAACAAACCAGGCAAGGCGATTGAAGCACGCACACCATCAATCAGAGAACCCTCTTTTAACCATACCTCTTGCCCCGTTCTTAACTGAGTAGCGACCGCTCCAAAGCTTTTGGGCAAGGTCTCGATGGGTACGTCGTTAAACGCTCTTTTTTGCATGGCCCCTAACAGTTTCTCGCCATGAATAAAGCCGCCACCTGAAATACTAATATCCAAATAACCGATAACATCTTTCCATGTCATAGGTCTTGCCCATTTTTCAAGCTTGTTGAGTCGATCACTGGCATAAGCTGCGCCCACTAAGGCGCCCATGGAAGTTCCTGCAACAATGGAAGGGCGAATACCCATATGCTCCAATGCGTTGATCACACCAATATGCGACCATCCTTTAGCACCACCACCGCCTAGTGCTAGGCCAATTTTAGGTTGATCTATTTTTTTCTGCTCTGACTGTTTGGTCACTGCTGCTCATCCACTATTTACTCAGTAGAATGATTATAAGCTATATCAGTACTTTGGTGATCAACTTTACGCACAAAGCTGATATCGCTTGAGCCATTTTCGAAAAGTTGGCTCACTAACTGTTGCATTTCAGGAAGTTCGTTTTCATCTTGCTTGCCGTAAAGCTCTAACAATCGGTCTTGACCTTCTGGGCTTTGCGTTGAGTATTCCAACGTCCACTCAATTTGTTGGTCAAGGTTATAACGATCTTCATAACGATCGACTAAATTAAACAAGCTTGCCATTTGCAAGTGAGCCAGATTAATAGAAAGCCCTGTGTAGCTGGCCTCTTTAGTCATTGCAATGGTTGAATGTAGCTTTTGTTGTGATTGGCTTTGAGTACTGTTTGAACCACCCAGCAAGTTAAAAACAACCTGATTACGCATAGACTCTACTGAATTACCGCCTTGCTTAAAAGTGATTTCATCCATTGCAAAGTTAATATCAATCGCTTTCATGCCTTCTTTATAACTACCTTTTGCAGTTCCTGCAGAAATCTTAAATCTCATATCAGCTACTTCATACTCAAATGCAGAGGAACTAAGCTGATAAAAATACTGCAAATTATAATCAACAACAACACTTGCAAAGAAAGGCTTTTCCTCACCAAATGAGCGATTTATAAACTCCTTAGCATCTTTGGATAATTGTGACTGATCCATCGTAACGTCTAGGCTTGCTGTTATTAATTGCACATTATTGTCATTAAAGATGAGGGGACCATGTTTGATGTTCACCACAAACACAAGATCCTTCACAATTTCATCTAATTGATGATTGGGTGAGCGCAAACGAGTACGCGCCTTAGCTGTTAATAGTGAGCGTTTATAGGAGATGAGTTGAAGATAAAATGATTGCGATGGAGCGTGTTGTTGAGCTGCTAGTGAGGTACGTATTTTATCTTCTGTTTGTTCTGCAACATACAGTGTGCCAGTCAACCAGACAACTAGTAGCGTTGCCAATGAAAGAAAACCTAGCAGCCGCCCCCCCATAAAACCCAATTTTTTATTATTATACTGACTCATAAGTAATAAAATACAGCAGATTATCTGTACGAGCCCTTAAGAGTCGATATATGGGTATCTCTATTAGTTCTGGTCGAATTTGCTGTGACTTAGCTGAGCTTCGGCGAAGCTTAGAAGCTTCAGCAAATAGAATTCGTTAGATTACTCAGCATAATCAGTAACCGCTCAGATTGCCCTCTGGTTTGCTCAAGAAAGCGAAAGTGTACAGTTTATAGGCATAAATAAACACTTTCAAAGCCACCGCGTCCTGCCCTCGCTCCTCACCTACACCCATATAGGCGACGCAGAAATCGTACAACACAAGTGCAAGCTGAGTAGTTACCTATTTTTTAGCTAATTTTTGGGGAGGGTTTCCGTGCCAATAGGCCCATTTGATGATGGCATCATGAGCTGTTTTGCCTCTTCGTCTAGCACTTACATCATTATGTAATATTGCTACAATATAGTCTCGACCATCAACTCCACGAACATAACCAGCAATAGCTCTGGTATCCCTTAAAGAGCCTGTTTTAAATCGCCCTCTTCCAGCAACAGGTGTATTGCGTAAGCGCTTTTTCATCGTGCCATCTCGACCCGCAACTGCAAGTGAGTTACTTAAGAGATGACGATGTGGGCTACGATAAGCATGCAATAATAATTCACCAATATGTCGTGTACTAATACGTGCCCAGCGACTCAACCCTGAGCCATTTTCGATACGTAATTCAGGAAACTTTAAGCCCTTAGAATTTAACCATTGTTTGATAGCTAATTCACTTTTTCGTGGTGTAGAAGGTGCACCCAACTTTCGTGCACCAATGGTTAACATGATTTGTCGCGCCATGAGGTTATTACTTTCTTTATTCACCTCACTAATAATCTGACTCAAGGGTGCGGAGTAGTGGCGATACAATAAGCTCGCATTGCCAGGAGTTGTTCCACGAGCAAAACGTGCATTAAATATACCACCTGTATCCTGCTTCCAATAACGCTGCATCGTCGCAAAGATCATATTAGGCGAATCAGTAATTGCTTTTTTATAGCTACGTTTAGAGCAGCGTGTTGAATAACGTCCACTAAAGGTAACAACATGCCCTGCCTGGTTGGATGAGACACTCATATGAGGACTTCTTGCACGGCCTCTACATCGGCTACGCACAGATTGGATGCGGTTAACAATACGAATATTATGTGCAGGGACTGTTGTATAAACAGTCGGCTTACCTCTCACGTTTTGAACAATAAACTCACTGGTTTTTTCATTAAATAGCAATGCTTCAGGCTGTGCATTATAGGTTTCGTAACGCTTACCATCAAAACTTCCAGGATTAATGTTAGGTGGTTGAAAATAGCTAGTATCAAACACCACATTACCATTGATATTTCTTACACCTTTGTTACGCAACTGATGCAATATTTTTCGCAAATCTGCTGTTTTAAAATCAGGTGCACCATAACCTTTTACAATCAAATTACCATTTAGCGTACCACCGCGTAGATTACCCGTCATATAAACTTCAGTTGGCCAACGATAACTTGCCCCTAACGCACCGAGTGCGGTATAGGTAGTCACTAGTTTCATTACAGATGCGGGTACTTGTGGTCTATTTTCGTTAAACACCATCATCGGCTGCTTGTCACCAATGCGAAGTACGAAAGCACCCATTGTATTAGGGTTTACATTATTTTTCTGCAAGATGGTACGAATATTCCAAGGCAACTGATGCAACATATTTCCATGTTGGGCAGGAGCAGGCTTTCGACCTGGTTTTCTTTGCGAAGGATAGTTAGATCTTGGGGGAGTAACAGGAGCGTATTGCACCTGAGGAGCTGTTTGCCGATGATTAGGAGCGGGTACTACAGATTCAGACATTAACCAATCAAACTCAGCTTTAGACATACCTGTATCAGCCATTCCTAGTAAAGGAAAACTCACTATTACAGTTAAACCCCATTTTTTAAACTGTGCTGTCCCCAGTGTCATCACATGCCCTCTAAACTTAAAGTTGATAGTTAAAATTATGATGTAAATACATGATAAGTATTTGTATAAATTATGCGCCATTTTTGTATGACTTTCAACCTCATTGATAACATTCTGTATCTTTCTTGCATAGCATATTCGAAAAAGGTATAAGGTTGCATTTCGTTCAACACTTAGGATAACTCATGGCGAATTCACTACGCGATCAGCTTCTTCAAGCAGGTCTGGTTACTGAAGAGCAAGTAGCAGAAGCTGAAAAACCAAAAAAGAAAAAGAAATATCACGCTAAGAAAAATAATCAGCACACTACTAAATCACCCAAAAACAAGAAAAAGAAGAAAGCCCCAGCCTCTGATTTAGCAAGTTTTTACAAGCAACGCACAAATCTTGAACGCAAAGAAAAGCAACAAGCTGAAAAAGAGCAGCAAGAAGCCAGCCGACTGAAAAAAGAACGTCGTCAAAAAGTAGGCAAGCTTATTAAAGACAATGCGCTAAAAGAGGAAGAAGGTGAAATTCGTTATAATTTTGTTATTGGTACTAGCATTAAATACATGTTTGTCACAGAGGAGCAGCAACAATTACTCTCAGACGGCTCCATAGCCATTACCTTTCTAGGAGGTAAAAAACATCTTGTGCCCAAAGATATTGCTAAAGAAATATTAGAAGTCGATCCCGAGAAGATTATCATCTTATCAGAATAATCAGATACTTCAGCCAGTTAAGTTAGTGGGAAATGAACAAGGCTGATTAAAACACCCTATACTTCTCTCTCAACTATAACTAAACAGGAGAATAACATGGGTATGATTTCAGACTTTAAAGAGTTTGCAATGGGCGGAAGCTTAATCGATATGGCAACGGGTATTATCGTGGGTGTCGCATCTGGGAAACTTATCTCGTCACTCGTAGATAACATCATCATGCCACCCATTGGAGTAGCATTAGGAGGTACGGATTTCTCTGACCTCGGGATTGAGCTACAAGCTGCTGTAGGTGATACACCTGCCATTATGCTTAAATGGGGTGCATTCATTCAAAGTTTCATTGATTTTCTGATCATTATGTTTGTAGTCTTCATTATAATTAAGGTTGCAACACGCAATAAGGTTGAAGAGGAAGCCCCCCCTTCACAGGAAGACCTGTTGACTGACATCCGTGACTTATTGAAAAATAAGTAAATATTGCCTAAAGCCGTCACTTAGTTGACGGCTTTTCATTAGGACTTCCAAGACTTCCTAAGAGCCTGATCAGACGAATCAATATTCGTAAAACCAAGATACCTACATTTTCAACAACCCCTCAAAAAGCTTACTATTACTCTGCTGTTGCTCATTAAGCTTTAGTTTTTCACTAATAAAGATGCTCTCTAACTCATTCACCGCTTGCTCAAAATCATCATTGATGATGACAAAATCATACTCATCATAATGTGCTATTTCATCACGAGCTTCACGCATTCTACCTTGTATAATTTCATCAGAGTCCTGTTGTCGTCCCTGTAGTCGTTTCTCCAAATCATCACGAGAAGGGGGCAATATGAAAATACTAACAACCTCTTCAAATTGATCTCGGACTTTACGAGCACCCTGCCAATCAATTTCCAAAATGATATCATGCCCTTCATCTAATTGTTGCTGAACCTTTTTCCTTGATGTACCATAGTAATTGCCGAAAACTTCCGCATACTCGAAGAACTCCTCATCAGCTATTGCTTGTTTAAAGTCATCCAGACTAACAAAATAATAGTTCTCTCCATGCTTTTCACCTTGACGAGCACTTCTTGTAGTATGTGAAACTGATACTTTCAGCTCAGGCTTTCGTTCAATCAGTTGACTGAGCATACTAGTTTTTCCTGCTCCCGATGGTGCAGAAACAATGTATAATTTACCTTGACGCATTAATACTAAATCCTAAAAACGACCCCAAATCGACTAACAATAAAACCCCTGTAGAATGTTATGATAACAGTAAACCCAATTCCTGCCTTCACTGATAATTACATTTGGGCTATATCAGATGAAGATGAATCCTATTTTGCCATCGTTGATCCAGGCATTGCAAAACCTGTCATTGATTTCCTTGAAGAACGCAATGGTGTATTGGCAGCTATTTTAATTACTCACCACCACTTTGATCATGTAGATGGTATTGATGCCTTATTGGAGCATTATCCAGAGACTCCTGTTTATGGATCCGATACTGAACATATTCCTCAGTGTAGCACCTGTTTGGTACAAGATGATGTCGTAGTTATTCCTGAAATCGACACCTCTTTTAAAGTCATGCTTGTGCCTGGGCATACGGCTGGAGATATCGCTTTTTATGGTGAAGGTAAGCTC
The DNA here is from genome assembly GCA_026991755.1 of Thiotrichaceae bacterium. Taxonomy (GTDB): domain Bacteria; phylum Pseudomonadota; class Gammaproteobacteria; order Thiotrichales; family Thiotrichaceae; genus HyVt-477. The sequence continues at coordinate 32,697 of JALXAX010000139.1, forward strand.
TTTTGCGGTGATACATTATTCACTTGTGGGTGCGGACGAGTATTTGAAGGCACAATGGCTGAGTTGTATCACTCACTTATGAGACTCTCAAAACTACCACCCGAAACACTGGTTTATTGTGCACACGAATATACGTTAGATAACATTGGCTTTGCATTATGGGTAGAGCCTGATAATTTAAATCTGTTACAACGTCAGGCTCTCACTCACGAACTGATTGATAGCAATATGCCCAGCGTACCTTCCCCTCTAAAATTAGAGCTAGAAACCAACCCTTTCTTACGTTGCAACCTGCCCAATGTCATCGAAGCGGCTGAGAAAACGGCTAAAAAAAGCCTAACTTCAGGTGTCGAGGTATTTCAAGTTTTACGCACTTGGAAAGATACTCAGTACGATTAAGCGCTGTCTCTGAGTATATCTTCTCTTTGCCGTTGATTACGCACTCACAAAAAATCTCTTCAAAAGACCTTAATCATTGCATTAGGCTAATGTTTCTCTAAAATAGACGCCTATCCTTGCATAACCAAAGAGCAATACGAATGAGTGATTTGATTGAAGTAAAAGTACCCGACATTGGTGATTTCGATAGCGTTGAGATTATTGAAATTCTAGTCAGTGAGGGCGACACCCTATCTGCCGAAGATTCACTCATCACCGTTGAATCTGATAAAGCTTCAATGGAAATCCCTAGCTCTGCATCGGGCATAGTCAAAGAAATAAAAGTGAGCATGGGTGATAATATCGCTGAAGGTACCGTTATTTTACTTCTCGAAGCTAGTGCCGAAAGTGCTAGTGATGATTCAAGTAGTGATAACAACACCCACTCAACAGAAGACAATGATACAACTAGCTCTACAAGCAATGTACAGGAAGAAACTGAAGCACCACAAGCTAATAGCTTTAGTGGCACATCCGACAAACATGCTGAAGTGGTCGTATTAGGCTCTGGCCCAGGTGGCTATACCGCTGCTTTCCGTGCGGCGGATCTAGGCAAACAAGTTATCCTTATTGAGCGTTACGATAATATTGGTGGCGTTTGTTTAAACGTGGGGTGTATCCCCTCAAAAGCTTTATTGCATACCGCTCAAGTCATCAATGAAGCTAAGGAAGCTGGCGCACATGGCGTTACTTTTGGTGAGCCACAAATAGACATCGATACCGTTCGTAGCTATAAAGAAGACACTATTGGCAAACTAACGGGTGGACTTAAGCAACTCGCTAAACAACGTAAAGTTGAGATTGTTCACGGCTACGGAAAATTCACATCTGATCACTCTATTTCTGTAGTAACAGATGATGGTACAGCTACCGAAGTGAGCTTTGATAACTGTATTATTGCAGCAGGTTCACGCGTTACAAAACTCCCCTTCATTCCTTGGGACGACCCTCGCGTAATGGATTCAACCGATGCATTAGAGCTTGAAGAAGTTCCAGAGCGTTTGTTAATCGTGGGTGGCGGCATTATCGGCTTAGAAATGGCAACCGTATACGATGCGCTTGGCTCGAATATTACCGTAGTTGAGCTTTCACCCAGCCTTATCCCAGGTACGGATAAAGATATTATCCGCCCACTGGAAAGACGCATTAAAAAGAAATACGAAAATATCTTCCTCAATACCAAGGTGACTGAAATCACCCCTACTGATGCCGGTTTAGTCTGTAAATTCGAAGGTGGTAAAGCACCTGAAGAAGATACATTTGATCGCGTATTAGTCTCTATAGGACGCTCACCTAACGGCTTACTGATTGATGCAGAACAAGCAGGCGTTCAAGTGAACGAATATGGTTTTATTAATACCGATAAACAAATGCGTACCAATGTTGACCACATCTTCGCTATTGGTGATATTGTCGGTCAGCCTATGCTCGCTCATAAAGCGACGCACGAAGCCAAAGTAGCTGCCGAAGTTATCTCTGGCGAAAAATCATTCTTTGATGCTCGTACTATTCCCTCTGTTGCATATACCGACCCTGAAGTAGCAACTATGGGTAAATCAGAAGAGCAGTGTAAAGCAGAAGGAATCGACTACGAAAAAGGTGCATTCCCTTGGGCGGCGAGTGGTCGCTCATTATCTATCGGTAGGAATGAAGGCTTAACTAAAGTCTTATTTGATAAACAAACGGGGAAATTAATTGGCGCCTCTATCGTTGGAACCAATGCAGGTGAATTAATTGCGGAAGCAGTGTTAGCGCTAGAAATGGGCGCAGATGCTGAGGATATCGGGTTAACTATTCACCCTCACCCTACGTTGTCAGAGACATTAAACTTTGCTTCAGAAGTTGCAGAAGGGACTTGTACGGATATTTACTTACCTAAGAAGAAGTAAGTTCAAGAAACCAACACTAACGCGTAGATTGAGGCCTTCTCTCAATAGAAGACTCAATCTACACAATTAATAGCTAATTAGCGTATAGCCGCTTTAAATGCCATACCTAGTACATCATCAATGATAGATCCATCACCATCACTATCGAGTAGTGATGTTAATAATCCACCAGAACTAGCACGCGTAGCACGGCCTCCACCACCTCCTAGCATTTTCTTACCTAGCGAAGCCATTACCATTGAAGCAACCACAGGTAGCATTTTTTTCATCAAAGAACTGCCTAAACCTGTTTGCTTACCTGCATGGCGAGCTACATTTCGGCTAACTTCTTTAGAGCCAAAAATATGACCCAGAATATCATTACCGTCTTTGACCGTGTCTTCACGACCTAGCCTTTCTGGCTCATCAAAATAACGATCATGTTTGCCTACATTAAGGGCTTCGATCAAATCATCAACGCCAATGTCTTCTTGGGTTCTATGTTGTAAACCACGAGTTAGTGACGGAACTAAAGATCCAATAGCCTCTTTTGCCTGATCCTCTGGCAAACCAAACTGCCGAGCTATTTGCCCAATCATTGCAGCGTTATCTCCACTGGTTAACATATCCATAATATTCATGTAATTTTCCTCTAAGGTGTAGGTATAGCGTTATGGTTTAAGGCATTCTGATTAAGCCTGACCGGAGTTTCTGAGTGATAGAATTTGTCAGGTTTTTGATAGAAAAGTTAGCAATAGCCGTAGCTGTTGATCACTTTTATAGCGAAAAGCTGGCGGATTCTAGCCTCAGAAAAACGAGTCATGACTTGTCCAGAGGATCCTTAATGGCACTAAGTATAGGTAATAATTAAATCCAGTCACACATCATTTATTAAAATTATGACAAGAAGGCCTAACTTACCGATTATATTGTGGTACTTTAGCCTTTTTACAAGACATATAAAAATTAATGATCAATGATACTCGTTTTCAGCTCCTTCAAAAGTGGATTCAAAACACCCTAAAATGGCAAGGTGCCCGCATAGAAGTCGCCTCAGCGGATGCCAGTTTCCGTCGATACTTTAGAGTTTTCCATCAAGGAAAAAGCTTTATTGCTATGGATGCTCCACCTGAAAAAGAAGACACTCAACCCTTCATTGATATTACCAAGCGCCTATTACAATCAGGAGTACATGCACCTGAAATTATTGCAGAGGAGACAACTCTTGGCTTTTTAATGCTGGAAGACCTTGGCTCTACTCCTTATCAAGAGGTACTTAATAACAACACCGCTGATGGCTTGTATAAAGAAGCTTTACAAGCACTTATTACATTGCAAAAAGCAGATGTAACAAAACTGCCGCATTACGACAAAACACTATTCTTGCAAGAAATGAGCTTTATGCCAGAATGGTTTTTGAAAACACATCTAGGTATTTCACTTACCCACTCTCAACAAGACATCATTCTACAATGCTTTGATAGCCTTGCCACTGCTATTGCAGAACAACCAACAGGCTTTGTACACCGCGATTATCACTCTCGCAACCTTATGCAAGTACCCGAAAACAACCCAGGGATTATTGATTATCAAGATGCCGTCAATGGTCCCCTGACTTACGATGTTGTCTCATTATTACGTGATTGCTACATTGTTTGGCCTCAACATCAAGTTAGAGAATGGGCGCTTTGGTATAAACATCAAGCCGTTTCAGCTCAACTAATGAATGATATAGATAACACTGAATTCCTAAGACAGTTTGACCTCATGGGCTTACAAAGGCATATCAAAGTACTTGGAATATTTGCCAGGCTTAAGCACCGTGATGGGAAATCACACTATCTGGATGACCTTCCTCTGACATTGAGTTATATGCTTGAAGTGGGTAAAAAGCACCCTGAAACAGCACCCTTGATTGAGCTATTTAAGCAACTAAAGATAGCAGGTCAAATAAGCACGGTAGCCATTCCAGCATGAGAGCCATGATCCTTGCAGCAGGTCACGGCAAACGTATGCGCCCGCTAACCGATAATCTCCCTAAGCCACTGTTAGAAATCGCAGGGAAACCCCTCATTGTCTGGCATATAGAAAACCTAAAGCAAGCAGGTGTTGAAGATATTGTAATCAATATGGGTTGGAAGGGCTGGAAACTGCCAGAAGTACTCGGCAATGGGTCAAATTACGGGGTGAACTTACATTATTCAGACGAACAAGGTACAGGCCCACTTGAAACAGCAGGGGGGATTCACCACGCCCTACCGTTACTAGGAAGTGAGCCTTTTATAGTAGTTAACGGTGATATTTGGTGTGACTTTAACTTCTCCAATCTACATCTTGCTAATGACAACCTAGCCCACCTAGTATTAATTGATAACCCTGAGCATAACCCTGATGGGGATTTTTGCCTACGTGATAGCCGCGTCTATGATGCAGGTGAACCCCGCTTTACGTTTAGTGGAATTGGCTGTTACCGACCTGAACTATTCTCGAGCTTACCCGCGGGTAAAGCAGCTCTCGCTCCCCTATTACGCAATGCGATGTCAGATAAAAAAGTCAACGGAGAATATTTTTCAGGTGAATGGAGAGATATTGGCACGCCTGAAAGGCTACAACAACTTAATAATGAGCTGTCCTAAGGACTCAGGAGTAAATAACTTACGGAACTTAACTTGCCTTTTTGCTCCAGATTGAATGATCTAAAATCGTTGCATAGAGCGACTATGCGCCTATTTAGATCATCCAATCTGGAACAAAAATTCTGCGTCAAGTTCCGCACCTTATTTAATCCTGAGTCCTAAGGAGCCTCAGTTTACCCCTTCTGAATACTCGCCGATTCAATATCATAAACATAGCCACCAATCGAGCCGTCTTTGATTTTCTCAACCACCTGATCGATGACATCAAAAGGCACTAAAAACCATTCTTGCGGAATCACAGGATTACCAAAGCGATCCATAATTTCGATATTCAATTTTGCGGATTCAAAAAAGCGGTGCAGGATGCTTTCTAGCTTTATCCGATTGATATTAAACAGCTCATACGTTGCAATTACCTCAACATCAGCCATTAAAAAAGTAGGATCTAACTTAGCCTTTGAAAGTCGTGTTTCTACCTTGCTACCTGTTACCCCTATCTTATGAATCACATCGCGGTTTTCTGTTATCAAAGGCTGATCTGAGAGGCTTCTTAACACATAAATCGTGCCACTTTCTATATCGTTATCATCCGATATGCCTTCAAAAAGTGGGCCAAGCGAAGCACTGGTAATTCTTCTTCCTGCTTCATCTTTGTTTAATGCCCGTTGTAATGAACGCAGTAAAATATCACTCTCTGTTCCATTATCGTAAATCACTCTTAAACGCGCATCTTTCTGTCTGTTTTTATTTAAGTATCCTTCTCCAATACCTGCGATATAAACAATTTGTCCTGAAAGAATAAACAAGTCACCTTGTTCGACCTTCGCAAAATCCTTGTAAGGAACGGTGTTTCTAAGACCAGATTTAATATCCTTCTGTACATCTTCAAAGATAGGTTTAAATTCGTCAAAATTTTCACATTTAGTGCGGTTAGCTATTTCCTCAGCCGCTCGAACTTCTGCGCGTGTTTTCACATGCTTTAAGAAAGTAACATCACCTTCTTTGGGTGGTTCAACGCCCAATTCTGCCAACAGTTCAGCATCACTCTCATACTCTGTCTCTGGTTCAGCAACCTGGTGGATATCGGTTAACAAACCTTGATGGTCTGACTCCTGTACTAAATCACGGCACTCTTGATTAGCACAAATTTGATCCAGCCTGACCGCATAAAGTCGCTCAAAAATATCATTGCTTTCGCCATGAGCAGGTATACGTCCATGCTCCTCAACGAAGGCTTGAATCTCTTCAAATCCTGCAATAATCCGCTCTTCTTTAGCCGTGAAAGTACGTTTTTTAGTTGTGACAACCTCGACACCCAAGGCATCCAGTAGCGCTTTATTGGATTGTTCAGCCATTACTTTCCTCAGACACTTTACGCGATAAGAAGGCGATGCCTTCAGCCATACGCTTTTCCCAAGGATCGGCCGCAGTTAATTCAGGTAAGCGTCCACGTTCTGTTTTAAATTTCAGGGCGCGTTTCACTAGCTCCCTTGCCTCATCCTCTGACAGCGAAACCTTTTTAGCACTAATAACCGCCGAAACCTGTTTCAAGCTTTCTTCATTCATTGACTTGGCGAGAATGGCATAAGCCTCACTAAACGGGTTGATACTGTCAATCAGGTCAATATCCAGATCGCGCACATCCATTGCAAACTTTCTTACCCCATCAACAAAAGCCGTGCTTCCACCTATTACTGAGTCATTACCCTCATTAATCACTTTCTTAGCCTGTTGGGTAATATTCAAGGCAGCAATAGCGCGCTGCCTGATGGCTTCAATATCTTCTTCATCAAGATCTGGGTGTTTGTCCTTGATAATTTTACCCATTTTCACTTGTGTCAATTCCTCTGGCACAACCTCATCATCAAACAAACCCCGTTCAAGCGAAGGTTTATCCTGTACAAAGGCTGCAACCAGCTCATTCAAATCATCTTCACAAATACGCTGGGCTTCTACACTTTTAGGCTCCACTAAACCCTTTATCTCTATTTGAATTTGCCCTGTAGATTCATTAACCCCTACGTTATTAGCGTCAGGCTTATAACCCTCTTCCCCATAGTCATACCCCTCTACAGGCTGGTTCTCTCTATTTTTAGGCGTGAAATTAAACTTAGGTGCAAGCACTTGTTCCATCAAAAGACTGGCAGAAATTGCCTTTAACGTATCATTAACGGCATCGGTAACCGTATCTTGGCTTGCCTCTGGTTCTGCGATTAAATTAGTAAAACGTGCATGTGTTTTACCTTCAACATCACGCGTAGTACGCCCGATAATTTGAATAATTTCAGTCAGGCTGGAACGATAACCCACCGTCAAAGCATGTTCACACCATACCCAGTCAAAGCCTTCTTTTGCCATACCCAGTGCAATAATAATATCAACGTAATCTCGGTTATTTTTTAGCTCAGGGACTTTTAAGGCAACAGACACCTTATCGCGTTTTGCATCATCATCAACCAGATCAGCAATTTTTATTATTTTACCATTCGATAACTTCACCAGATGAAAACCCGTATCAGGATCAACACCCTGCCAGTCACCCAATGAGCCAATAATATCCTCCATCTCTTTTATTTTATCTTTGGTGCTTTCCCGAGAATTCACATTAGGGATATGAATAATGGTTTTCTCGTTCGCATCCAGTACATTTAAAATCTCATCCGCATAAGAGCCTGAATAAAAATAATAGCCAATATCCAGCGTTTTGAGATACTCATAACCATTGAGCTGTTCATAATAGGTATACGTGACCGTTTCAAACTTGTTCTCATCTTCAGGCGCAAGCACCGCTTCGGCATCGCCTCTAAAATAAGAACCTGTCATTGCCACAATATGCGCCTTGTCGCGGGCTATCAGCTCGCCCAATTGAGCACCCAGTTTATTATCAGGGTTGGCACTCACATGATGAAACTCATCCACTGCAATCAGGCAATGATCAAATGCCCCAACACCAAAACGATCAACCGCAAAACGAAAGGTTGCATGGGTACACACCAGAATACGATCATCACTGTCTAAAAACGACTGAACAGAATTCACCTTGCCGCCATCTTCCCCAGGTGCATTACACAAATTCCACTTAGGCACGACTTCCCAATCAGCCCAAAAACCAAACTGGCTTAATGGCTCATTATTAAAGCTGGAACCAATGGACTTTTCTGGCACCAAAATAATCGCCTTATCCAAGCCCTGATTTTCCAACTTATCCAGTGCAATAAACATTAAAGCGCGGCTTTTACCCGAAGCAGGTGGTGATTTAATCAGCAAATATTGTTCACCGCGTTTCTCATAAGCACTTTCCTGCATGGGTCGCATACCGAGTTCATTAGAGCTTTTTGATCTACCCGTGCGAGCGTAGTTGACGGATACCGAAGGGACGGTTGTGTGCTTAGTCATTGTATTTTTATCTGTTTTCTTAGGCATTGCTTAGATCTGACTCCAGTTCATCCAGCGTTAGATCTTGCATAGGTACGTCATACTGACTCAGTTGCATCAAAAACGAAACGCGGTTAGTGACCGCTAATTGCGCCGCCATACCTGAAGAAAGACGATTCATTTCAAATAATTTAACAGCCATCGCCATTCGTTCCTCCTGTTCAAAACTATCTGCTATGGGCATAAAACACCTTAATTATCTAAAAAAATTGGTGAAATTATATAAAGTATACCACTTAGCTTTTTATCTTTAGTTACAGATGTTACTCAGTTAAGTGTTTTTAACCACGAAAAGCACGAAATAATAATAGATAAACCTTTCTCATATTTTATGTTAATAATTGTGTAGTATTTCTATCCACCCCTCGTTCCCACGCTCCTGCGTGGGAACGCATACGGATTGTTGCTATTGCTAATACTATTTCAGCCGCCAAAGTACTTGGATAAAATATCCAAATCACCTGTAATATAAGCTTTGAAATGTGTACTTCGTAGAATGCTCGATATGCATTCCCACGCGGGAGCGTGGAAACGAGGGTAAAAGAATGCCATTTTCTTAAACAAGGGTTGATATAGAAAGTATTCATGTTTTTTTGGTTTTTATATTTTTCTCAAGTTCTTCCAATTCTCGAATATCTTGAGCATCCGCTTCTATTGCTTCCTGTTGTCGGCGTTTTTGATCAAAATCAGTGTAACGCTCATTGGCAATATGTTTCATATCCTCATGGCTGATAGCACCTGCGCCTTTTAAAACAGGCTGATCATTAAACTCCAGCATTCGCTCAATATTATTCTGCCAAAATTCAAGACTCAGCTCGTTTTGTTGTTTGACCCGTAATTCAGCCTGTTCAAGAAAAATAACTACTAGCCGATTCAGCGTGTCAATTTCATCTTCCGTGAGGTAATTCTTGGCGATAATCACATCTTGCTTACGAACCCGCGTGCCTTTCCATGTGTTCAGTGCCATATTGGGTTTTTCTGGGTCTGCCCGCTTAACAATCAGTTCCGCTGCTGTATGCCCTGTGGCAGCATAGAGTAGTTTGTTCTGTGCTTGGGCAAAGAAAAGCTGAGTCTCACGCTCTTTGACCTGATAATCTGAACTCAGGGCAAACAGATCACGTACTTTTTGATAGAAGCGTTTTTCTGATGCGCGGATTTCCCGAATGCGTTCCAGCAACTCATCGAAATAATCCCAGCCTTTCGGGTCTTTGAGGCGTTCATCATCCATGATAAAGCCTTTCACCAGATACTCTTTCAGGTGGCTGCTTGCCCACTGGCGAAACTGGATGCCGCGTGGCGAGCGAATCCGATAGCCGATGGCGAGGATTAAGTCCAGATTGTACAGTTTGGTGCGGTAGCGTTTTCCATCGGTAGCAGTTGTCAAGGATTCCTTGACAACTGAATCAGCAACAAGCTCACCTTCCTCAAAGATGTTATTGGCATGGAGGGAGATGTTCTGTTTACTGGTTTGAAATAATTCAGCAATTTCCAGTTGTGTTAGCCACACTGTTTGCCCTTCAACTCTTAGGTCAAGGCGAGTTCGCCCATCTTTAGAGGTGTAAAGAATGAGTTTACTCATACTTTTTTGTCCTTTTTATGGGGCTTATCCGTCGTCATTTTGGTGTAAAGGTCAAACAGCTTTTCCAGCCGTTCGGTATCGTTTTTAAAGCGACGACCGATATAGATACGCTCCAACACCTCGTCATTGCGCTGATGGGCTTGGCGTAAATTCTCAGGCATGGTGTCAGGCTTATAAAGATCTGCAATGGTGGCAGGGAAATGAGCTTCGCGGGCTAGTAGAATATCTTCGGCGCATTTTATTAAGTCGGCTTTGTTTTTTTCGGTGAGTTTGGGGACGGGGAAGGTGTTCCAGCCGAGGGTGTTTGAATAAGAAAAATCGGTTCTCATACGCACACAAACTGTTCCTATCCATACCCAGTGGAGGCGTGAGGCGATTAGTGCCATATTCCAAAGAGGGGCATCGTAGAGGGCGAAATTACGATCTCCTATTATTGTACTATTTGTTTCTAGTCCTATTGGTAGATAATCTCTATTCTCAGAGCTTACACGTGCAACTATTAACGAATATTTCTCTGCAACAGATTGTATTTGACGAAAACGGTGAGGGAATTCAGCAGCGGGTCTTGTTTCAGCAGCCTTACTTTCAGAACGCATACAAGCAACAGCATCAATACGCCTTTTTATTTCCTTTATATCTTCGGCTTGCTCACGATTATCATCTTCAATCCATAAACAATATCTTTCCAAACCTTTTATGAATTCTTGCGCACCAAGAAACCTTTTAATAAACTTTGATGATTGCGGAGCCACTTCTAATAATTTATTTTTTTCTTCTGATGTCAGAAAAAGATTGCCACCATCCGTTGGCTTGTTTCCCCAAACCATCACAGATCTAGCATCACTAGCTTTTGTTAGCGGATAAACAATCACATTTGAACCAGCCACCAAATAAGCATTAATATTCTCAGCTTCCTTTAAAACCACCTCGCCAGTATCAGAAACCGAAAATAATCGTCGCACTTTTCCAGCAGGGTTTGATATGCCAACAATTACAACCGTCACTCCCGCATTATGACTTGCCAAATTAGCCCACTTAAACGAAGTATGAGCAAAAGCAATTTCATGCCCCGAATCAAAAATCAAAGGCCAAAGAATGGGAACCTGTTGTCCCTGACAAATAGAGTTGGTGCTTACAAGTGCACTGGATGCATTCGTATGAGTTCCATAATCTGCCGCTTTCAGAAACCAGCCCGCGACATAATCAAGAGATTTCCAACGGGTTGTTCGTCCTTTAAATATTTGTTCTAAATCTGCTTTTTGTTCTTTTGATTGCCATGTGCTACCCAAATAAGGCGGATTCCCACAAATATAAGTTTCCCCACCTTCATTCTCAAAATCAATTTCTGTCTGATCCAGTGGTGTAGAAAATAAATCATCCGCTACCAGCTTCACCCCTGTTCCTGTAGGCGGGCAAACCGATAGCCAGTCGATGCGCAAGGCATTACCACAGGTTATCCAGTTCATGGCATTCAGCGGTAAAAATTCAGCCAGCGCATCTTTTTGCCCGCGATACAGCACATCACATTGATACTCGGCAATAATCAGGGCAAGGCGGGCAATTTCTGCGGGGAAGCTTTTCAGTTCAATACCGCGAAAGTTGGTGAGGGGAATATCAGATTTTAAATGGGTTTCATTGCGTCGCTGATGAATTTTATATTCAATTTCGCGCATGTGTTTATAAGCAATTACCAAGAAATTGCCAGAGCCACAGGCAGGGTCAAACACACGCATTTTTGTCATGCGTTTTTTAAGGTTTAACAACTTGCGCTGATTATCGCCCGCCTGTTCAAGTTGTTGGTTCAAGTCATCCAGAAACAGTGGATTAAGCACTTTTAGGATATTGGGAACGCTGGTGTAGTGCATCCCCAGCTCGCCACGCTCTTCATCATCCGCCACTGCCTGAATCATTGAGCCGAAAATATCGGGATTAATCGCTTTCCAGTCCAGAGCACCTGCATGTAGCAGATAGGTACGCGCAATTCGGCTGAATTTAGGCACTTGTTTATCACCCGTACCCGCAAACAAGCCACCGTTTACATAAGGGAATCCATCTGCCCAGCGCGGTAAATCGGCGCTGTTACGCTTGTCAATAGGCGTATCCATGGCACGAAACAACTCAGCGATCACATAATCCGCATTCTCGCTACGGCTATCAGACATTTGCTCAACAGTGGCGGTGAACAGGTTATCGCCCATAAAGATTTCAGTATCTTCAGCAAAGAAACAAAAAATAAGCCGCGTCATAAACTGGTTCATGGCAAGGCGACTATCATCACCGCCCCAGTCTTCATTCACACGTAATAATTCAATATACAAGCGGTTTAAACGACCCGTTGCCTGTATATCAATCGGGTTGTTACGAATCTGCTGAACCGTGCTGATACCCGCTAAAGGCAGGAAGAAACCAAAGTGATTAGGGAAGTTTTTATAGTCACAGGCAATCGTTTCACCTGTGTTCAGATCTTCTGCTTCCAGGTATTGTCCATCGGTTGCTAAGGCAAACTTGGCTTTGGCTTTTTGTGTGGTGGGGCTAGCTTTGAGCGTTGCCAGCATGTCAGTGGTTTTGCCGACAGGACATACCGCAAGGTGAATATTATTGCGTTGTAAAACCGCCCCCTCAATATCGGATGAGTTTGAAGTGCCGCTTTTTAAGCGTTTGATGGTGGTGGGTTTATTGCCAAAGGCTTCCAGAAAGATATAGGGAAAGCTTTGTGCATCAAAGTCTTGCTCGGCGAGGTTGCTTATGGCTTCTTCTATTTCAACGGCGTTCAATGACTTTACCTTTTAACTGATAAAAGTTTATTAGATTTGATGACTCTACAAAAATCAAACAGATTACACTAGAAAATACCATGCTTATAGGTATGATTTAATGATATTAGGGTTAATTTTTACTTAGGACTCAGGATTAAATAAGGTGCGGAACTTGACGCAGAATTTTTGTTCCAGATTGGATGATCTAAATAGGCGCATAGTCGCTCTATGCAACGATTTTAGATCATTCAATCTGGGGCAAAAAGGCAAGTTAAGTTCCGTAAGTTATTTACTCCTGAGTCCTTAGGATAGAGGAAACTATGTATCAATACTAATACTTGAACTTACAGGCTGCCAAGAACAGCCTGGAATTGCTGTAGATAACAGTGGACGTGCGACTTCAGTCGCGCAAGAGTGCTAGCACTATGCCTGTTAGTGCGCGACTGAAGTCGCACGTCCTACTCTACTTGGTTTCTGGTGTTGTGTAATTACTGGGATGTTTAGCTCTATATAACGCACACAAAAAAGCCTCATGAACCAAGTCCACGAGGCTTTCAAGCTAAAACGATAAAGTAAAATTAACGCTTAGAGAACTGAGTAGCACGACGTGCTTTATGTAATCCAACTTTCTTACGTTCGACTTTACGGGCATCACGTGTTAGTAGACCTTCTTTTTTAAGATCACCACGTAAGGTCTCATCAAACTTTAACAAAGCTCTAGCAATACCTAAACGAATAGCGCCTGCTTGACCACTATCACCACCGCCTTTAACAGTTACTGTGATATCAAACTTACCGTTGGTATCAGTTACGTCTAAAGGTTGACGAAGAATCATGTGAGCCGTTTCACGACCAAAGTACTCTTCAAGTGCTAGCTTATTGATAACAATCTTGCCGCTACCCTGCTTCATGAAAACACGTGCCGTTGATGATTTACGACGACCTGTTCCGTAGTATTGTGTCTCTGCCATTCTGATTTACCTTATAGCCTTTCTATAATAGTTATAGTTCAAGTAGCTGAGGTTGCTGAGCTTCATGCTTATGCTCTGCACCTGCGTATACTTTTAATTTTCTGTACATTTCACGTCCTAAAGGACCTTTAGGTAACATACCTTTTACTGCTAATTCAATAACGCGCTCTGGCTTCTTTTGAATTTGCTTTTCAAAGCTAATTGACTTTAAGTTGCCAATGTAGCCAGTATGTCGGTAGTACATTTTATCTTTAGCTTTATTACCCGTAACACGGATCTTTTCAGCATTAATAATAACGATGTAATCACCTGTATCAACGTGAGGTGTGTAGATAGGCTTATGCTTGCCACGAAGACGAAGTGCTACTTCGCTTGCTAATCTACCTAATGTTTTTCCATCAGCATCAACTAAAAGCCAATCACGCTTTACTTCTGACGCTTTTGCACTGAATGTTCCCATTTCGAGACTCCACTCATTATTAAGGAAATAAGCTAACCAGCGCTGCTGATTAAGCTCACTTCATATGTTAATCGTATAAAGGACGGCACATTCTATTGGATAACAATCATAGACTCAAGTTAATTTCACGATCATTTGGATTTAATTTTAAGAATGCTATTAGCTTCTCTATATCTGGCTACGAGTATTGTCTGTAATCGACCACTGTTATCAATCTAAGTAATTGGAATGTGATCTACACCTACTATTTTCAGACAAAAAAAAGCACGATTCCGAAGAATCGTGCGAAATTACCACCAAAGGAGGATGGAGGAGTATTAACCCGTTAGGATCAATATGAGTATATTCTAATTAACTAATTTACTAATGTCAAATTAATTTTGCTCTTTTTATTGCAACTATTTTTTTCTTAGGTAGAGCCAACGAGAGGATCGTAATAGCTTAAGGAAGCTCTGATTAACTCTGATCGGAATTTCTGAGAGATAGAATTTGTCAGGTTTTTGATAGAAAAGTTAGCAATAGCCGTAGCTATTGGTCACTTTTATAGCGAAAAGCTGGCAGATTCTAGCCTCAGAAAAATGAATCATGAGTTGATCAGAGCTTCCTTAAGGAATATGTGTTGAATATTAGTAATACTGGACAATAGCCGAGTTATCAAGAAAGAAGACTTAATTAGAAACCTCAAATGAATGGCTGGAGCTAACGACTAGTGAGAAAACTTGTGCAATTTTATTCGTTAAATCTTTGCTGCAAAAACCTCAATTCGCATTAAACCTAAATTCCTCAGTTAACCGCTTCCAGCACCAATTAAGCTACTGATAGTATTAAAGTAAGAAGCTTTATAAATCTTCACTTATAGAGTGAAGGCGCTACAGCCTATAGAGCAACCCTGCTGAAGCTTCTAAGTTTCGCTAAAGCTCAACTAAGTCTTCAGCTGACTGGCTATGTAAAAAAACTCATTAAGGATCAACCATTAATTCCTTTTTTTACT
>JALXAX010000140.1 GCA_026991755.1 Thiotrichaceae bacterium
CACTTTCATTACCGGGCTTTCGCGGTGGGTAACATGGCTTCTAAACATCCAGCTTGCCAACGCAGGGACAACCACTAACGCAACCAGTAACGATGCCAGCATGGCAAGTACAATTGAAATAGCCATCGGTTGGAATAATTTGCCTTCCACGCCTTGCAAGGTAAACAGAGGCGAGAATACAATGATGATGATCATCACCGCAAAAAACACGGGTCTACCGACTTCCTTGGCAGACTCTTGAATGAGCAAACCTATGCGTTGTTTACCATCGCGTGAATGTTCTGTTAAACGACTAAAAATATGCTCCATCATGACAACGGAACCATCGACCATCATACCAATAGCAATAGCTAAACCTCCCAATGACATGAGGTTGGCTGAGATATTCCAGTAGACCATCATCATCAGTGCTAAGCCAATTGAAATAGGTACTGAAATGAGCACCAAAATAGTAGCTCTGACATTCAGAAGAAACAGCATGAGTACCACCATGATCAAAACAAAAGCTTCTAATAAGGCTTTGGTAACGGTTCCTACCGCCTTATCGACAAGTTCTGACTGATCATAAAAAGGTTCGATGGTGACACCATCGGGTAATGCGGTTTGTATGGCAGGTAAGCGACTTTTAACACCATTGATGGTGGCATTGGTGTTTGATCCCATACGCTTGAGAACGATACCAACGACTACTTCCCCTAATGCTTGAGGATTCCCCTCTTTATCTCGGTTGATCATGGTCACAGCGCCCTGACGAATTTCTGCACCAAAGGCAACCTTAGCGACATCAGCTACTCGGACGACATTACCATCTATGGTTTTTAGTGGGATATTACGAATATCTTGCAGACCTTCTTCACCACTGCGAATCCAGCCGACACCACGAATAACCAGTTGCTCATCATAACGATCTAAATACCAACCGCCTGCATTGCGGTTGTTGTTTTCTATTGAATCAACAATATCGCTGCTATTAAGGTCATAAGCTAATAATCGTTCAGGATCAATTTGCACCTGATATTGACGTACTTCACCACCAAACGAGAGCACATCAGTTACACCATCTACGGGCATAATCAATAGCTTAACGACCCAATCATTTAGGCTACGTAGCGCAATCGCATCATAGTCAGGGTTTTCAGAACGCAACATGTATTGGAAAATCTGTCCGAGTCCTGAGGTATTTGGGCCAATTTCTGGCGTGCCGACACCTCCTGGAATATCTTCTTTGGCTGATTGCAATCGTTGAAAAACCAATTGCCGTGCAAAATAAATATCCGTGCCCTCATTGAAAACGACAGTGATAACCGACAGGCCTGTTTTGGAAATAGACCGGACTTCCTTCACATCTGGCAATGCATACATCACGGCTTCGATGGGGAAAGTGATTAGTTGTTCCACTTCTTCAGAAGCTAATCCGCGTGCTTCGGTATTAATTTGTACTTGAATATTGGTCACATCAGGGAAGGCATCAAGATTCAATTTGGGTAGAATCATATAGCCGCCGACCAGTGTCGCTAGTAAAGCAAGCACAACGAGCAGGCGATTTTTTATGCCTGCATCTATTATTGTATTTAACATTGTGATTAGCCTCTAGTGGTTATGCACAGAAAAGCCACTTTTGGCTAATTCAGATTGAACAAAAAATGCACCTTTGCTAACAATAGTTGTGCCACTCTCAATGCCTTCCACTACAACGGTTTCACCAAGATTCTCAACAATATCCACTTCTTTAGGAACAAAGCGACCGGGCGCTTCTTCAACAAATAACATCCAGTCGCCATCAGAGCTTCTTAATACCGATTCTGCGGGGATCGCAATGGCGGCATGTGTGGTCTTGCTACTAATACTGGTTTTCACAAATTGGCCTGGATACAACGAAACACCCTTCGTGTTGACCTCAATTCTTACGGGCAATGTGCGTGTTTTTTCATCCAAAACTCGCCCAATAAAAATCACTTTTCCTTGCAAGGTTTTATCTTCGACAGGGATGCTAGCATTTGATCCAAGGGCAATTTTACTGACATCTTTCGGCTTGATATTAGCCTCAACCCATAAGTGATCCATGTCGCTGATCTCAAACAGTACATCTTCTGGGTTGACGATTTGACCGAGAACAAAATCATCCTTAATGACCATGCCAGCTTGTTCTGCGCGTAGCTCAAAATGCTTCTGCACGGCTTTGCTCCCCGAAGTTAATAGTTTCTTAACTTGTGATTTGCTTTTACCATAAGCGGCAAGTTTGGCTTCAGCTTGCTCTTTTGCAATTCTAGCTTCAGTAAAACGCTTACCAGAAACTGCATCTTTGCCTAAAGAACGAATGCGTCTCCAAGTAGCTGATGCCGCAGCTAACTCACCTTTCGCTTCAGCAATACTTGCGCCTAATTCTGCGGAGCTAGCCGCAAGGTCAGCGGTTGCTAGCACATTGGCTGAAATATCAGTAGTTGCAATCGTGTGTAGAGTCGCTAACAAATCTCCTTTTTTCACTTTATCGCCTAATTTCACATGACGCTTTTCGACACGCGTAGTAATGGAAGGTGAGACTTTAATGGTTTTGTATTGATTGAGCTTGACTTCACTCAAGGCTGAGATCTGATTACTAACGGATCGTTTTTTCAAGACTAAAGTCTCAATGCCCGCTTTTTTCCGTTGTTCTACACTTAGTTCTACATCGGCAGAGGCTTTTTCTTCACCATGTCCATGCCCATCATCCTCCCCTTTTTTCTCTTCTTTAGTATGATCATCGTGATCGTCATGTTCTTTTTCGTTATTGCCTTTATTAGCGTTGCGTCCTGACTCTACATGATCTGCTGTTTCGTTATGTCCAGCTTCATCATGGTCATGTTTTTCTGCCAGCAATAATGGCGATGATAAAAGCAATAATCCTGATAAAAGATAAATGGATGTTGCTCTATGGGTTTTGTTATTAGTCTTTTTATGTGTTGTATTAAAAGTATTCATTATTCTATTCTCTTATTTGATCTGCCCGTTGAGCCATTGTTTGAACTGATTGCTCGTCGCTAACCAGTTGAACCACGCCTTCCAGATGCTGCCTTTTAGTTCAACATTATTCAGTTCAGCTTCTTTTATTTGATTGAGTTGTACCAGATAGTCTGAGGTACTTAATTCACCTAACCTCCATAAGCGAAGCAGTAAATTACTTTGCTGTTGTAGACTGCTTCCCGCGATTTTTTGCCAGGATTTCCAGCCTAAATAAGTGAGTTGGTAGGTTTGTGCTGCGGATTGCAGTCGTGTCTTGGTTAAATGTTTTGAATTCTCTAGATTACTTTCGGCACGTCTGATATTAGCTCTTGCCTCATCCACCTCGGCGCGGTAATTGTTCCGTACATTCAAGGGAATGGACAAGGTTAAACCAATCACCTTATCGGAATCCTCACCACCCGCTCGAAGCCCGATGGTGGGGTCTGGTTTTTGTTCACGTACCCGTAAGCGCATGATGCTACGCGCCTGTGCGACTCGCATGGTTTCTGCCTTTAATTCGGGAAGGTTGGCAAGAATCTGTTCATAGTTAATTTTGTTCGGTTGCAGGTTAGGTGGCGTATAAGGTAATGAAGGCCAACCCTTACGTGCTTCACCTGAAATAGCCGACAACGCTTGTGTTTTGCCAGCTAATGCTGTTTTAGCTCGGTCTAAAGTCAACTGAGTTTGTGTTGAGCTTAATCGGATTTGCTCCAGCTCCAGCTTACTAATGTCTCCCGCTTTATAAAGCCGTGTAGCCTGAGTTAGCACTTGTTTTGATAATGATAAACGCTTGTGATGAGACTGAATAATTTCTCGCTGTATCTGATAATCCGCCAATGCTGAAAAAATATCAGCGATCAATTGCTGCCTTACTGATTGTTGTTCATATTCAGTAACTTGCTGTCCAACGGTTGCAATGTTTTTTCGTGCTGCGCGTTTGTTGTGCCAGTCAATGGTTTGATTGATACCGACAGTTGTCGTATCAATATTATTGTTGTTAAAGCCGACACGCTCACTATCCAGTTCAATCTCTGGGTTGTAAAGTGGTCGCGAGGCAGCTCGGGTTCTTGCCTTGGCAGCATCAATCTCTGCTTGGCTCGCTTTTAATTGCGGGTGCTTTCTTTCTAATTGGTTCAAGAAAGAAGACAACGACTTTAATGTTGATGTCTGGGGTATCTGCGCTGATGCCTTAACAGGAGCTGCGAATACATAAGGTGTCATGAAAAATGATGATAAGACTAAAACGCTACAGGCAATACTGTCGCGAATTAAAATAGGTGGTTGCATGGTGTTATGCCTTTTAAAACTAAAACTTGATAAGTTATAAAACCAATAGCAGTAGGTTGAGGAGCTTCGGCACGACTATGACAGGTATAAACTATGACAGGCGTAGCGGACTGACTCGGATTACCGAAATCTATTGATTATTATCCCTGAATGTAGGGATCTTAAGGAATCTCTGATTAACTCTGACCGGAATTTCTGTGAGATAGAATGTGTCAGGTTTTTGATAGAAAAGTTAGCAATAGCCGTAGCTATTGGTTACTTTTATAGCGAAAAGCTGGCGGATTCTAGCCTCAGAAAAACGAATCATGAGTTGATCAGAGATTCCTTAAGGAACCTCTGATTAAGTCGATTAGAATTTAGCGCAGGAAAAACAGTCGCTATTTTTCACGAAGTGAGGGGTAATAGTCGTTCTATTGCGCCGATCTTCGGGGAAAATATCGACTGTTTTAACCAGCTAAAAATAATTGGACTTGATCAGAGGTTCCTAAAGTAGTTTGTGAGTTTAAATGCTGTTATGCTATGCGTTAAAAATAACCACTTTATCTATTGCTATTGATGAATTTTTCGGGCTAAGAACATAATGAAGTAAGTCACTTCCCACGACTTGATTCAAATATCGAAATTATCCGCATTGAAGTCACGGATCAGATTTAAAATAATGCCTAAGTAATATTAGAGCCCACTTTATCTTTGCCGATTAGGTATCGTTATATGATGAGGAATTACACTCGGGAACTTCACTTGCTATGTTTTTTAGCTTTGATTTTTCTAAACGGAGTGCCACCTCGGCTCATTGTCCGATAGGATATGCAGTAAAGTTCAAAAGAAGGGCGATTCAGAGTGAATGGGCATACCACTCTATCTACTTAACTAAAGGAAGCTCTGAACAAGTTATGATTTGTTTTTCTGAGGCATAATTTGCCAGTTTTCGCTTTAAAAGTGACCAATAGCTACGGCTAACTTTTCTAACGAAAAGCTGACAAACTCTATCTGCTTAAGCTTCTAAGTTTCGTTAAAGCTCTGCTAAGTCTCAGAAATTCCGATCAGACTTATCAGAGTTTCCTAAATATACAGGGTAAATAATATGAAAACATATTTAACTAAACTTTTGGTTGTATCGGGGTTTCTTTTATCTTATCCGAGTGTGGCACTAACGGCGACACAGAAGATAGCAACATCTCCAGCTAGCTTTACTATTTCTCCTGGTAGCACAGTCGAGTTTGATGTGCTTTACCCTGAATTAAATCCTGACAACACAACTGGCTTGGGTGTAAAAATGTATTTTGATTCCACTAAGCTTAATTTTAAGGGAGTTACACAGGTATTCTCTAAAGACCTCGTAAATATAACGGAACAACCTGTAGCAGACTCTAACGATGGTGATAACAACACAGAGACTGATTCTGTGGTTACAGCAGCTTGGGCTGGCTTGGGGGCTACTCCAGCATGGCCTGGAACAGGGAGTCTCCCTGCGGCTCTTTATCATGTTACTTTCACAACAGGTTATAATTTTCCAATGCTGACGGTTATCAATTTCACTGGCGATGTTGCTGCAAATAATAGTTTTGAATCCAGCCCCGTAAATGTCTCCTTTGTTCTAACAGGTGACTCATCCCCACAAACACCCCAACAAGAAGCATTATCATCTAATTCTTCTACTTCAAACAGTTCTGGTGGGGGAAGTTTCTCTATTATTTTATTAATTTTGTTCCTTGGTATTGCGAGTTTGTCGAAGAATAGAAAATTCCTGAAAAGACATACCCAAAAGTCTCAAAGCTAATAGTTTAGTTACATGTTGTATTACTAGTGCTCCAACAAGTTAGGCTTGATGGATACAGCGAGTCAGGAAGCGGTTAGCCGCTAGGCGCGTCTTGCAGTGAATGGTTGTTCCCTTCACAAAAGGCGCAACAACGCGGATGACCGCTTCATGACTCGCCCGAAGGGAGCAATCATAGTCTGCAACCCAAGCCTTGTCTTGAACGCTTTGGATTGCTCTGTACCCATCAAACCTAAGTTGCTGGAGTACTAGATTTTCACTTGATGAATAATTAATTCCTTATGTAGATATAATCCCGCATTTGAGGTAGAATGCGCGGTTTTTATTTTTGGCTTGCTAATCTCAAGACAATCTAACCTGTTTTTTACTTATTTGTGCTTGTAAGTGCAACTAGCTAATAACAAATAACCTACTGAATATAGTAATAATTTTAGAGAATAACCATGACTGATTTAGCCCTTTACCGAAATATCGGAATTTTTGCTCACGTTGATGCGGGTAAAACAACAACTACAGAACGTATCCTAAGTCTTACTGGAAAAATCCATAAGATTGGTGAAGTTCACGACGGTGAAGCGACAACTGACTTCATGGAGCAGGAAGCAGAGCGTGGTATTACCATCCAGTCAGCGGCAGTAAGTGCGTTCTGGAAAGATCATCGTATGAACATTATCGACACACCGGGACACGTTGACTTCACCGTAGAAGTTTATCGTTCTCTAAAGGTACTTGATGGTGGTATCGGTGTATTTTGTGCATCGGGTGGTGTTGAGCCTCAATCAGAAACTAACTGGCGTTATGCAAATGAATCTGAAGTAGCGCGTATCATTTTTGTTAATAAACTGGATCGTGTAGGTGCTGATTTCTACCGTGTAGTCAAACAAGTTGAAGATGTACTCGGTGCTAACCCATTAGTGATGGTGTTACCGATTGGTACAGAAGATAACTTCACCGGTGTCGTTGACTTATTGACTCGTAAAGCATGGGTTTGGGATGGTTCTGATGATCCACTTGCATATGAGATTCAAGATGTGCCAGCGGACATGGTTGATCAAGTTGAAGAGTGGCGTGAAAAACTTATCGAAACAGCGGTTGAAGTTGACGATGATGCAATGGAAAAATACCTTGAAGGTGAAGAAGTTGATATGGACACTATCAAGGCTTGTATCCGTAAAGGAACACGCGAGCTTACTTTCTTCCCAACTTACACAGGTTCTGCGTTCAAGAATAAAGGTATTCAGCTAGTGCTAGATGCGGTTATTGATTATCTACCTAACCCTGTTGAAGTTCCTCCCCAGCCAGAAATTGATGACGAAGGTAATGAGACAGGCGAATTTGCTATTGTTGATGTAGATAAGCCACTACGTGCATTAGCCTTTAAAATTATGGATGACCGCTTTGGTGCATTAACCTTTATTCGTGTTTACTCAGGTAAGCTAGAAAAAGGCTCTACTGTATTAAATACTGCAACAGGCAAGACTGAGCGTATTGGTCGAATCGTTGAGATGTCAGCGGATGACCGTATCGAGCTAGATGGCGCACAAGCGGGTGACATCGTAGCGGTTGTAGGTATGAAGAACGTTCAAACAGGTCACACGTTATGTGATCCTAAGCACCCTGCAACACTAGAATCAATGGTATTCCCTGACCCTGTTATCTCAATCGCAGTATCACCGAAAGATAAAGGTGGTTCTGAGAAAATGGGTATTGCGATCGGTAAAATGGTGGCAGAAGATCCTTCTTTCCGTGTTGAGACGGACGAAGACAGTGGTGAGACTATCCTGCGTGGAATGGGTGAGCTACATCTTGATATTAAAATTGACATCCTTAAGCGTACACATGGTGTAGACGTTGAAGTAGGTAAGCCACAGGTTGCTTATCGTGAGACGATTACTAAAGCCGTTGAAGATAGCTACACGCACAAGAAGCAGTCAGGTGGTTCTGGTCAGTACGGTAAGATTGACTATATCATCGAGCCAGGCGAGCAAGGTTCAGGCTTTGAGTTTGAGTCTAAAGTGACGGGTGGTAATGTTCCTAGAGAGTTCTGGACAGCTATTGAAAAAGGCTTCAGAGTCAGCATGGATACGGGTGTATTAGCAGGCTTCCCTTGTGAAGACATGAAAGTAACGCTTCTTGACGGTGGATTCCACGCAGTTGACTCCTCAGCGGTAGCGTTCGAGATTGCAGCTAAAGCAGGTTATCGTCAGACGGTACCTAAAGCAGGTCCTCAGTTAATCGAGCCTATTATGAATGTTGACGTATTCACTCCTGAAGATCACGTAGGTGATGTTATTGGTGACCTTAACCGTCGTCGTGGCATGATCAAATCTCAGGAAGCTGGCGTAACAGGCGTTCGTATCAAAGCAGAAGCACCATTGAGCGAAATGTTTGGTTACATTGGTGACTTACGTACTATGACCTCGGGTCGTGGTCAGTTCTCAATGGAATTTGCGCATTACTCGCCTTGTCCTAAGAACGTGGCTGAAGAAGTCATCAAAGAGACGATTGAGCGTAACGCAAAGAAATAGTCTGATTTTAAGGTTATTTGATAAGCCCCTTCTTTGCTTGCAGAGAAGGGGCTTTTTTGTGTCTAAATAAATGAACTGAGTTGTTGTTACTACTAATAGGCTTTAATGAAAACGCTAATGGTAGTTTTACAAAAAAGTAGTAGGATATCACCACACGATAACTAAATGAGAACTAAGGATAGTAATATGGATAAGAAACTTCATGGGCTAGTATATGGAATGGCTTTACTTTTATTGACAGCTTGTGGCGACGGTAAAGTTGAAGAGCAAATCTCGGATGAAATAAAGTCAGCCGATAAAGCCGTTGCAGAACCTATCGCTAAGCCTGTTACGAAGCCCAGCGAAGCCAAAGTGGTAGCTGAAGTCATAGAAACAAAGATAGTGGATGGCATCTTATCCTCCTATGTGACGAAGAAAGTAGCCGCTCATACCTATGTTATTCATGGCCCTTTAGAAATGCCGAATAAAGCCAATGGGGGCTTTATGAATAATCCTGCTTTTATTATTACTGAGAAATCAGTGGTGATTGTAGATCCTGGCTCTAGCACGATAGCGGGACGTGAGTTGGTTAAACGTGTTAAAGAAATAACTGATAAGCCCATTACACATGTCGTCAATACGCATGTGCATGGTGACCATTGGTTAGGCAACGGTGGTATTAAAGAGAGTTTTCCCGATGCTACCTTTTATGCCCACCCCAAAATGATTGAGAAGGCGAAAGCAGGTGAGGCCGATCACTGGATTAATTTAATGATGCAGCTTACCGAGAACAAAACGGTGGGTACTAAGGCTGTGATTCCTGACCAGGCTTTAGAGAACTTACAAGAAATTAAAATAGATGATTTAATCATAAAAGTGCATTTAAGTGAGAAAGCTCACTCTACTACAGATGCGATGTTTGAAGTAGTTGAAGATAAAGTTTTGTTTACGGGAGACAATATTACTAACAAACGTATTCCAAGAATGACTGATGGTAGTTTTGTGGGCAATATTGCAGTTGCTAATTATGCGTTAGAGTTGCCTGTTGAGGTGGTAGTTCCAGGGCATGGTCCTACGGGAGGTAAAGAAGTGCTAAGTGCTTATGGTAAGTATTTATCCACTGTTTATGAGACTTCTAAAGTGTTAGCAGAAGAAGGTCTTGAAACTTATGAGATGAAAGAGCAGTTACTTGAAAAGCTTACTGACTATAGCGATTGGACAAGGTTGGAAGATCAGCTAGGAAAGCATATTGGACAATCTGTTCTCGAAGCTGAAGAGGCAGGTTTTTAGATTAGGAGGCTGTCCGAGAACTAGAAGCGTAGCGAAAATCACAGGAGCATCATAAGCTGGCTTTATTGAATGAGGCGAATAGTCGTTCTATTTAACGATTTCAATAAGGTTAGATTATGATGCTCATGGGGTTTGCAGTAGCTTCTTAGTTCTCGGACAGCCTCCTGGCTTGCAGTCCAGTTTAATCTAGTGAGGTTTTCTTTGGGCTGATTTTTCACCCACTAGGCGGCGTACTGCTAAATCTTCTATACGGTAGAAAACTCTGTTTGCTACTTTACGAGAAGCAAGTACACCTTTATCACGCATAACACCCAAGTGTTGCGAGATGTTGCTCTGGCTGGTCCCCACTGATTCAACAATATCTTGCACACTGACTTCTTCTGAGCCAAGTTTGCATAGAATCTGTAGACGCAAGGGGTGGGCAATCGCCTTTAAAGAACGCGAGGCATCTTCGAGTTCGGTGTTAGCTAATAGCCCTTCAGCGAATTTACAATCTG
Source organism: Thiotrichaceae bacterium (assembly GCA_026991755.1). Classification (GTDB taxonomy): domain Bacteria; phylum Pseudomonadota; class Gammaproteobacteria; order Thiotrichales; family Thiotrichaceae; genus HyVt-477. Next base: position 10,338 of record JALXAX010000140.1, read on the forward strand.
CATTAAAATGTGACATCCGTCTACCTTAATTGTTTTAAACTATTTTAAAGTTGTCAATATTATAAGCATATAAGTATACACTAATATGCGAATGGTAACATGTTTTAGTTTTTATGGGTACTATAAATTAGATTTTAATGTAGATTAAGTCTTTGTTCTTCTGGATAAATTAGAATAGTTTTGAGCAGAATAACAAAAAAATGACTTCTCTTTTTCGGTTAATTCCCGTACTTTTTTAACAGGGCTACCCAGCCACATATAGCCACTTTCTAATGTTTTCCCCGGTGGCACTAGGCTACCAGCACCAATCATTACTTCATCTTCTACTATTGCACCATCCAGTACTATAGCACCCATGCCGATAAGACAGCGGTTTTTAATGGTGCAACCGTGTAGTACGGCACTATGGCCAACCGTTACGTCATCACCGATGGAAAGTGGATAGCCTTCAGCCTTCGAAAAGTCACTGCCATGTGTCACATGCAGTGTAGAGCCGTCCTGGATGTTAGTGCGCTCTCCTATAGTAATGCTCTGGATATCCCCTCTAATCACAGTTAAAGGCCATACAGAGCTATTTTCGCCAATGATTACGTTGCCTATTACAATAGAGCTGTCGTCAATATAAACGCTAGGATGGAATTTTGGTGCGCTACCTTCAAAGTTTCTAATATTTTTGTGATTAAGATCAATAGCGATATGGCTTTCAGCAGATAGCTTGGTTTCTGCGACCAGCTGATTCATGCTTTTCTTAAGAACAGGGTGTATTAAATCGGGTGCAATTTCAGCAAGAGGGAATAATACGAAGCCATAACGGGTGATTTCATTTCTTGGTACATCCATTTCTGGGTGTAGGATGAGTTGATCATAAAGGAGTAAATCAATATCTAAGGTACGTGAGCTATACTTTTCGCCTTCGCGGCTTCGTTGATGCTCATCTTCGATACTTTTTAGATAGCTCTCTATTTGTTGAGGGTTGAGGTCTGTTTCTAACTCGGCGGTTAGATTTAAAAAAGGATCACCTTTGAAACCCACTGCTTCTGTTTCATAAATAGTTGAGAAAACAATATCAGGATAGTCATAGGTGAGCCTTGCCATGCATGAGCGAATGTTGTTTTCACGATCAATGTTACTACCAATACTTAAATAAACAATTGCCATTACTTTGCTCCATCTGGCGTGCGTTCTATAATAACGCCGACTTCTGTTGAGCCTGTTACTGCACCAGGCTTGCCTAAGGTGATTTTTATCCAGGGGAGGTTGAATTCTTTGATTAGCAGTGCAGCAAGGTTTTCAGCCAAGGTTTCAACCAGCTGAAAATCACTTTTCTCAACATAGGCACTCACCAATTTGGCAGCAGACTTGTAGTTTAAGGTGTGTTCGATGGAGTCTGATTTGGCTGGGATACGGTTATCCCAACCCATTTCAAGGTCAATACGAATAGGCTGGCGGATACGCCTTTCCCATTCATAAATACCGATTAATGCATTTATCTTTAAATCTTTTACGTAGACTTTATCCATAGTAGTAGAGGCGGTAATTGATGGTGTGAATACTATACCACTTGCATTATTGATGGTCTTAAAAGCTTTGTTGGAAAGTTAGTAATAGTTCGCATTTGTAAGGTTTAGTCTACGGGCTTAACTACAGCACAGTGCGTAGCCTGTATGGAGCTTTGTGGAATACAGGTTAGATCTTGGCTCTTGCTTTCCCCGTATTGCGCTGCGCTTCATACGGGCTACCTTTTCTCTTGGTTTGGCGGCTTCAAATGTTTGTGGTTAAGCCTCTCTAAGGTAGCAGTAGATTGGCCGCTTCAATTAGGTTGATAGACGATGAGCGGGGTACAGACTTTTTTCTTTTTACAAGAATAGTTTTAAAGGGAATGGTTTTAGTGGGTGTAGATTTCCCTAGCTTGTAACGATAGTGGCCTGTGATAGGAAAACTAAATAAGATGTTTTCAGTTTGAGGTCCATCGCCTATATTGTGAACAACGAGTGGTTGATTAGGGTTGTCTTCTGAGTACTCATCAACTACTACACCGATGTGTGGCATTTTAGGGCCAAGCCTCCAGGTAACGAGGTCACCAGGCTGATAGTCAGTGGGTTCAAGCGTAATAGGTAGTGATTCGCCATAGCGCTTAAAAAAGACTTGCAGGTTATAGACTCTACGGTGATCTATATTGGGATCGGCTTCAGTATTTCCCCAGCGCATTCTACTGGGATAAAGGTTGAAATTATCACGAATATCTTCGTGGACTAACTGCTGTAAGTCTATGCCCAATTTTCGATAAGAGCGGATAACAACGTCGGTGCACACACCTCGATTAGGTGCGACATCACCCATTGGATAGCTAATGTAACGATAACTGCCATCATATTTAACGTTATGTTCTGTGCGTTCTTTTGCGGCTTCAGTCAGTTGTGTAAAGAAGTCCGCTGTATTTTTTGTTGGAGCTTCGCTCTTATCAGTTGGTTTTAGGATAATGGGTGGTAAAGCTGTTTTGGGGTTGATCTTGGGTGTTTGAATAATTTTGTGTTGCAGCATGGATTTAAGCTGTTCTTCCATAGCCTTCATCGAGTTCGTGCTAAGTGAGTATGCTTGTGATGCTTTAGTGGGGCTGTTGTTAATTGGAAGTGAATAGACAAGTGAGCTTGTTAGTCCAATCAATAGGGCTGAGGTTAGTGGTATTAGAAAGTTAGTGAATCGATCCATGGTTTGTGAGCTGCTCTGCAATACTAAGTGCGGCGATTAAGCTGCCTGTTTCTGCTTTACCAGTACCTGCTAAATCAAGTGCTGTGCCATGATCAACAGAGGTGCGGATGATGGGCAGACCTAGGGTGATATTAATCGCATTACCAAAGCCAACATGTTTAAGTACGGGTAAACCTTGGTCGTGATACATAGCTAATACGGCATCTGCTTGATTTAAATATCTTGGGGTGAAGAGCGTATCAGCGGGTAGTGGGCCAATAAGACTCATGCCTGTATCTCTTAGTGATTGTAGCACAGGTTCTATGGTTTCAATCTCTTCCATACCTAGATGTCCGTCTTCACCCGCATGTGGGTTTAATCCACAAACAAGGATTCTTGGATGGCTAATGCCGAATTTTGTCAGCATATCGTGATGTAATATTTTGATGACATCGGTAAGGCTCTGCTTAGTAATGGCAGCGCTGACTTCTGAAAGAGGTAGGTGTGTAGTGGCTAATGCAACGCGTAAGCTTTTAGTGGCTAACATCATGACAGGGAGTTTAGTTTGGGTCAGTTCGGCTAAAAACTCTGTGTGGCCTGTGAAAAGCAATCCGCTTTCTTTAGTCTCTTGGTTGCTAATGGCTTCACTGCTAGTGCTAGTGCCTTCGTTAATAATCCCTTTATGTATTGGACCCGTTACGATGGCTGAAAATTCATGATCGAGACAACCTAAAGTGCCTCGTTTAATGGTTTCTAACACATAATGGGCATTCTTGGCATCCAGTTGCCCGGCTTTGACGCGAGCGGGGCAATCAACAGGTAGAACCGTTAATGTGTTCTTATTATTGTTAGGCTTATGATCCGCTAGATATTCCTCGATGGTTAATGGAGTGCCGAGTTGTTCAGCCCTTTCGCGTAATATTTTAGGATCAGCGATGATGACGTATTCTGTGAGTGATCTTTTAGCAGCGAGCTGGATCAGTAAATCAGGGCCAATTCCAGCAGGCTCCCCTGGTGTTACGGCTATCCTCATTAGGTTTTAATGCGATATTCAACAAAAGCATCATTTCTTAGTTGCTTAAGCCAGCTATCGTATTTCTTTGAAGCTTTGTCTTTATTGAGTAATCCTTTTGCTTGGTTACGTAGCATACCTTCGGTGTTATCAATGGTTTTCTTTTCCATAACTTGCACTATATGCCAGCCGAATTTGCTTTTAAAAGGTTGGCTGATTTCGTTAACAGGTATAGTTTCGACCACTTTAGCAAAAGCGGGGACGTAAACCTTGGAGCTAGCCCAGCCAAGGTCACCTCCACTAACTGCTGAGCTATCTTCAGAGTACTGTTTAGCGATGCTTGCGAAGGCGGCTCCTGCTAATATTTGATTACGTATTTCAGCCAATTTGCTTTTAAGCGTTGCATCATTTTTGTTAGCGTTATTTTTTAATAAAATATGCCGTGCGTGAACTTCATTAACAATGACTTTTTTAACCCCCCGTTTATCAATGAGTTTGACAATATGAAAGCCTTTTGAGTCTTGAAATACCTCAGAAAGCTGACCCTTCTCTAATAAAGAAATATTGCGCAAATAGCTAGAAGGTAGAGTGCTGGAGCTTGTCCATGGCGAAGTTTTGATATTTTCTAAGCGCTTACTTTCACCCTTGAGTATATGGCTTCGTAGCTGCTCTGCATCTTGTTTACTCTTTAAAAGAGCAGCCAGTGGTGTGCCTGTGGGGGCGGGGATGAGTATATGTTTAATTTGGTATTCGATGCCTTTTGAAATTTTTGCACTTTGATTGGCAATAAGGTCATTAACCGCTTGGCCTGTAATATGAGTGTTGCGTCTTAGTTGGCGTTTACGCAATTCGCCAATAAGCATTTGCTTGCGGATTTGTTCACGAAATGAAACATAGTCTATCTTTTCGTGTTTAAGTGCTTCTTGAAATTGTTCAAGTGATAGTTTGTTTCGTTGAGCGAGATCCATCATCGTAGCATTAACCGCAGAATCACCAATAGTTATGCCAAACTGTTTCGCTTTTTGCATTTGCAGGCTATCCATTATCAGCAGCTCAAGAGCTTCCTTGAAAATGGCTTTATCGGATAATCCCGCAAGTGATTTTTGAAGGCGTAATCGACGTGCTTGGTTTTGTACGTCTGAAAGCATGACAATATCATCGTCAACAATAGCTGCGATTCTATCGAGTTGAGTGGTTGCCTGGCTGATATTTAGGCTTAGGACTATTGATATTAACAATGTCGTAAGATGCCTTAGGCTATTTCTAAGGTGAGTAGTTGTTTTTTGTGTCATGGTGTTAGGGCTAGTTTTCATATCCATAAATTTGTTCTTCCAGAAGGTTTGTTGCTCCTGTTCCTAGGCTTCCAAGACCTTTAAGCTCAAACTCAATAAAAGGCACGTTGTCATAAGTGACGTTATCGGACGTTAGGAATCGACGAGTGACTATTCGCGTTTTCCAGCAACAATTTGTGTATTCTACACCACCTAATGCTTCGAGGCTGCGATCATTTTTTAAGTCCTGTTCAAACTTTCCTACTAAACTCCAATTATTGTTTAAAGGAGTGGAAAAGGAGATTTCAGCTTGTTCTAACTCCTCATCTAATGTTCTGTAAGCTAAATTTAAGCGGCGGTTCTCTTTGTCTTGATAATGAAGTCGTGTGTCTGTTGATGAGAATATTTCTTTTTGCGGATCCCAATACACTCCAGTAATGATCCGCACACGGTTATTAAGTTCCCCTGAAAACTCCATCGCTAATTGCGAGCTGCCACTGTTTTCGATAGGAGTGTTGGGTAGTGTGACTTTTTGTTCATTGAGGAAGAAGATTTGTCCAATGCTGGCGGTTAATACTTCATGTCCATTTTTCTGGTTGATAAGACGGGTAGTTAACGCGGCAGTGAGCTGATTGGTGTCACCAATTCTATCTTTACCTGTAAAACGGTTTTTGGTAAAAAGCTGAGTTGATGTTGAGAAGCTGTTTGCCGCTGAATCAAACACAGGGATGTTACTTTGATCTTTATAGGGAGTGTAGGTGTATAAGAGCCTGGGTTCTAACGTTTGAATGAGTTGACCGTTGTTAATATTTCGTTCAAAAAACAATCCAGTATCAATACTGGCGGTTGGCAATGTTCGTGATAATGAGTTTTTGATTAACGTATTATTAGGGTCGTTATTGGGATTAAGGTTATCCAAAGAGTATTGAGTATGACGAAGTTGTATGGATGGCTCCACATACCAACTAGAGTCACCAAAGCGTCGACTAGCTGTGGTATTTAAGTCAAAGCGTAATCCAGTGGTAGCATTTTCTTTTTCAAAGTTCACAAGCTCTGTTTCGAAACCGTATCGAGTTTCGCCTATTTTGTTGCTGGGGGCGTAACGGAAGCGTAATTCGGGGAGTCTGGAGTAGGGGTTGTTATTAATATTTTGGGTGTTTGAATTATCCAATACTTTATAGTCTTGGATAGAGGTACTAAATGTCCAATTTTTTCCTAAGTGGGTGAGGTCAATACGTCGCTCCAACGCAGCGATGCTTGAGTTTACGAGTGAATCGCCAAAGTCCTGGAAGTAGTCTTTATCCGAAATATCAGTCGCATTAATAGAAAGTTGAGTGCGTTTTGATAGTCGTGTTTTGTGATGAATGCTAGCAAGAGAGCGATCTTCATTATTAAAAATATTGTCACCAGGGAGGTACTCAAGGCCGATGATGCCCGCATCGTTTGGTGTTAAATAGCGAAACTGGGTATCTAGTTTAATGCCACGGTTCGTTAGAAAGTTGGGGGTTAGCGTAGCATCAAAGTTGGGTGCTAAGTTGAGATAATAGGGTGTGCTTAGTACGGTTCCCGAGCGATCAGAGACTTTAAAGCTTGGAGCAAGAAAGCCACTTTTACGTTGGCTATTTAAAGGAAAGCTAAAATAAGGTGAATAAAATACAGGGATACTACCTACCTTAAAGGTAACATTGCGCGCCACGCCTTCTTGGTTTTTATGATCAAGCTTAATATCAGAAGAGGCAATATGCCAAGATCGTTGATTGGCTGGGCACGTAGAAAAAGTAGCATCTTTTAGTTGTGTATGCTCTTTCCCTGTTTGTTTTAATAACTTGCTACTTCCGTTCCCTAACCCATTGCTAAGAGAGTATTCCGCATTTTTTAACTCCCCTATGCCACTATTCATTTGATAATGAATCTCACTGCTTTTAAGTTTCATTGAGTCGGTCACAAAGAGTACATTCCCAAAGGCTGTGACGTTGCTGTTGCGGTTGTCGTAAGTGGCTTTATCAGCATGAATAAGGTTTTTATCCTGCTGGATGATGACATGGCCTTCGAGTGTCGAGATGCTGTTTGCAGCTATCGTCCCTTGGTCTGCTTCAACCAGCAGGGCGCCAGTGCGTAGTGGCGTGTATTTCAGTGAATTATTGCTAGATGGAGTATTACAGGTGCGCCATTGACTCTTTGCAATAGCAACTTGCGAACAGCTAAGGCAGAGGATAAGTATTGGGCAGGCTTTGATATATTGATTTTTCACTGCGTTAGTATACCAAGACATCCAGTGGGAGCACATTGGATTTACCGTAAGGTATTATTAATGGTTTCAAAAGTAATGACATACATCTGGAGACGGGGCTTCAGCCCCGTTAAGCCGAGACTGAAGTCTCGGTTCCATGAGTATGTGTCAATACATATGAAATCATTAATAAATTCAATGAACTGCCAGTTGTTAATTAAACTGTTTCTGAATTAAAACTGAAAAAATTAATAGGTTCTACATCTTGGCACATACTTTTTATCCCCAATTCCCCAGCGTGCTTGTAAGGGTGCGTGAGGATCAGAAATAACCTTGCCCTGTTCCAAGTTCTGCCTAAGCTCTCTTAGAGACATATAGTAATCTTCGCCCAAACTCATCTGAACCATACAGAAATCGTTGGTCAACTTAGTTTGTAACGGTGGAGGTGGATCTTTTCTAAAAATGGTGGCGGCAATGATTTGAGCTTCGTGATTTGGATTTTGCTTCCATGTTTTATCAAGGTGATGTTTTACTGAACGGAAGAAGGCGGTTAGACGTTTATCACGTGATGGCGTGGAGTAACTATCATACTCACTGCGGTTCATGCAGCGACGACCTTTTTTCTTCATTTCTTGTAAATGCCACAGTGCGTCATACACATAAACACTTCGGTCGTTGGCATACATGCAAAGGGCGATTAGCAACCGCAAGGTTTTTTCAGGTACGGCTTCAGGTCGCTTACCAAGGCGGCGCGCAATGACATCCGTAAATGCAACATAATTGTAATGCACATCTGCGGCAATTTTATATTGTTCAGCACTGTAGCGAGGTTGTTTTTTCATCGACTTGCGGATGTTTTGTGGTTGTATGAAACGTCGATATCCATCGCTTTTATGTTTTCTATCCTCAGGGACATAAAACGGGAATGAAGCGATGCGCGACAAAAAGCGAGGGGCTTTAGGAGTGGTAGATGCCATAACTTCAGCAACACCGGTTTCTGTGATATTTACAATTTGATAGGAATGTACGCCTGGTGCTACATAAATATCACCTGGTTTTAGGTCATTAAGGGCAATAGGGTAGGTGTCGTGGCGCAGTGTTTTAGTACTGGTTACATCTGCAATGTATTCCATAAACTTACGCATACGTTTTTGCTTAGGTAGCTTATCCCATGTGCGCATCTTATTGGTAATAAGACGACCTCTTTTATGTGCATTGTGGATAACGAAAGGGAGTTTTTTTTCATAAGAGTAAACTAATCTCATGAGATAAACAGCATCAGCACAGTCATGAGAGAGTTTGTTATAAAGAGGCTTCTTCTCGTTCATGAAGAAATCTTCGGTCCAATTGTTTTTTACCCATTGCTGGTAATCTTTTTCAGCAGCATTGTCCCATTTATGGGTGGCCTTCCAGACAGAGGCATAAAGAGGTGAAGAGGTAATCAGGAATAAGATGAGTATTGAGGAAATCCGACTAAGCATGGTGGCCCTTGTTTTAGCTAGTTCAATTGGGATAAATTTATATGTTTTTGATTAGAGAGGAAAATCGTGATCAAGTTCCTTATATATATTCTTTTTTATAAAACATATATAAGAAATCTGCTGTATTAGAAACGAAAAAAACATGAGCCAGTAAACTGACTCATGTTTTTATTAACGTTTACTTGCTAACGAATTAACGCTTTTGCATGAAACGTTGAAGTGCAGAACGAGTCTGAGGTGTGATAACACCGTTGATTGGTCCTCTGTAGTAGCCTTTAGCTTTAAGTTTACGCTGAAGTGCATGAACGTCTACAGTGCCTTTTCCTTTTCCGCCACGACAAGCGTACTTGTGGTGATGGTTACGGTTGCTGTACTTGTGAGTATGAGTAATTGAGTCAGTACAACGTGGGATAGCAGGATGTCTGTGAGTCCACTTGTTGCCAGTAGCTCTTGGTCTTGGTTTGCTGCAGCTATACTTGTGCTGGTGAGATTTCGCACCATTTGGGTGTGTGTGTGTTACTGAGTTAGTACAGTTTGGCTGAGCTGGGTGTGTGTGGCTGTTAGGGTCTTTAGCTGGAGCTGGAGCTTCTGCTGGAGCTTCTACAGCTGCTGGCTCTGCTTGTTGCTGAGAAGATCCTGCAACTTGCTGCGAAGAACCTGCAACTTGTTGTGAAGATCCTGCAACTTGTGAAGAGTCGCCACCGTCAACTTGCTGCTGGCTACAACCAGTAGTAAATAAGCCTGCTAATACAAGAGTAGCAATTGAAAGAGTAGATGTGGTGTTCATTGAGTTCATCCTCTGATTTAATAAAATTATTAAAATGATAAGTAAATTGTCGCTGTGGTCTAATGACGACACCCCGAATTATGTTATATCTCCGAGTACCTCAAGTAATTCAAATGTAATTTTTAGAATTTCTTATGGTATAGGTGTAGTTGTTAGACAACAGTTTGTCAATTTTATGTTTATTCTGAGCTAATGCACAGTAACAGTTGAAGCTTAAACATTTTTATACAAGATTGGAAGGCTTTAATTTGAAAAATACAATAGTTTAGTCAAGTTGATTGCATGTAGAATGTTTAAATATCTTGATTGCGATGTTGCTACTGAATAAGTCAATACTGCTGTGTTCTACCATAAAAGAGTATGTTGTTTAATAGTAACAAAGACTTATTTTATTCTCATTCCTGCTTTTGCGCCTTCGTTAGGGCTTAGTAGGTAGAGTTCTTTACCTCCAGGTCCTGCGGCTAAAACCATGCCTTCAGAAACACCAAAACGCATTTTTCTGGGTGCAAGATTGGCTACCATTACTGTCATTTTCCCTTCTAGGTCGCTAGGGTCGAAAGCTGACTTAATACCAGCAAATACATTTCGCGTCTTATCTTGCCCAATATCTAAAGTAAGCTGGAGTAGTTTATCGGCGCCTTCTACATGATCTGCTTTGACTATTTTTGCTACCCTTAAGTCTACTTTCTCAAAATCAGCAAACTCTATGGTTTCCTTTATAGGTTCTATATTTGCAGAAGTTTTTGTCTTTGCATTGGCGGGTGTAGCCCCCGCTTTCTGTTGAGCTTCGGCGAGTGTCTTGTTTTCTTCAAGCATGTCGTCGATAGCGCTTTTCTCCAATCGATTAAGTAGTGGCTTAAACGTGTTGAGTGAATGTGCTAATAAGGGCTCGTTGACGGAAGACCAGTTGAGCTCTGCTGAGTTGAGAAAAGCTTCTGCTTGTGCAGCTACTTCAGGAATGACGGGCTTTAGATAGGTGATGATTACCTTAAATAGGTTTATCCCTTGTGTGCAAATATCCTGAACTTCATTGGCTTGTGCTTCATCTTTAATAAGAACCCATGGTTTTTTGTCATCAATATATTGATTGGCCAAGTCTGCAAGTGCCATGATCTCACGCATAGCTTGGCTAAACTTTCTAGCCTCATAGAGTTCGGCGATGGTTTCGGCTTGATCAGCAAAGTGCTTAAACAGTGTTTCATCAGCAAGCTTGTCGGATAGCGTATTGTCGAATTTCTTTTTGATGAAGCCAGCACAACGTGAGGCTATATTAACTACCTTTCCTACTAAGTCGCTGTTGACTCGCTGCATGAAGTCTTCGAGATTAAGGTCGATATCTTCAGCTGTGTTATTGAGTTTTGCTGCATAGTAGTAGCGAAGTGGTTCAGCAGGAAGATGCTTGATGTAAATCTCCGCCTGAATGAAAGTGCCTCGTGATTTAGACATTTTCTTGCCATCAACGGTGAGGAATCCATGGCAGTAAATGGCTGTAGGTAGTTTTATGTCTGCCGCAGTTAATAGCGCCGGCCAGAATAAAGTATGGAAGTAGGCGATGTCCTTGCCAATAAAATGATGGACTTCTGTTGTAGGATCGATACTGCCGTTTTTCCAGAAACTGTCAAAGCTAATGTCATTACCTTTTGCGTTCTCTTTGTCGCAAAAGTTCTTAAAGCTGGCAAGGTAACCAATAGGCGCATCAAGCCACACGTAGAAGTATTTGTCATCGGTATCTGGTATTTTAAAGCCCCAATAAGGTGCATCACGTGAGATGTCCCAAGGTCTGAGGTCTTCTTCAAACCATTCTGAGGTTTTATTGGCGATTTCTTTTTGAATTGCGCCACTTTTTAGGTAGTCCAATAATGTATCTTTGAAGTCATTTACTTTAAAGAAGTAATGTTCGGTTTCCTTTTTTATAGGTGTAGAACCTGTGACAACGGAAAAGGCATTTTTAAGATCAGTAGTTTCATAGGTTGCACCACAAGCTTCGCAGTTGTCACCGTATTGATCGTCAGCGCCACACTTTGGACAGTTGCCTTTAATAAAACGATCAGGCAGGAACATGTCGGCTTCACTATCATATGCTTGCTCGATAGTGCGTGTTTCAATATGGTCGTTGTCTCTTGCTGCTAGGTAAATACTCTCAGCAAAAAAACGGTTTTCTTCTGAATGCGTTGAGTGGTAGTTATCAAAACTTATGTTAAAAGAGGCAAAATCTGCCTGATGTCGTACGGACATATCCTCAATCAAGGCTTCAGGTGTCATGTTTTCTTGTTGAGCGCGCAACATGATAGGTGTGCCATGAGCATCGTCCGCGCAAATGTAATAACACTCGTTATCACGCATACGTTGAAAGCGCGCCCAAATATCAGTCTGAATATATTCAACTAAATGTCCTAGGTGAATAGGGCCGTTAGCATAAGGGAGTGCGCTAGTAACAAGGATTTTTCTTGAAGTCATTGTGTTCAGTCTGTGGTTGCAGAATTTGATGAGTTTGGGTTCAGTTTGTGGAGTATATACCGATAGGTGTTTCTGTTAATGTCTTTTTTAATAGCGCATCAATGAGCTCACGGAGACTGAAGCTTTGAATTGCCTGGTGTACTAGGCATAATGTGCGCCTTTATTAAAAGGATATTTATTTCTGAGGGGAAAGTATGGCGCAGTCAGTAATAACTTTAGATGGTCCCGCAGGGTCGGGGAAAGGTACTATAGCGCATAGAGTGGCTACCGCATTGGGTTGGCACATGTTGGATAGCGGTGCTTTGTATCGTCTAGTTGCCTTTGATGCGATTAGTAAAGATATTGCTTTGGACGATGAGCCTGCATTAACAGAATTAGCGCGTAGCTTAGAGGTTGAGTTTGTGGCAAATGATAGCGGGGCGACAGATATTGTATTGCATGAAAAAAAAGTCACCTTGGATATCCGTACCGAAGAGTGTGGTTGTGCAGCATCGGAAGTGGCGGCTTGCTCGGCAGTTCGTGCGGCATTACTAGAGCGTCAGCGTGATTTCTTGCAATCCCCAGGGTTGGTTGCTGATGGTAGAGATATGGGGACGGTGGTTTTTCCTGATGCTATTGTCAAAGTATATCTAACCGCTTCAGCTGAGGTTAGGGCAGGGCGTCGCCAGAAGCAGTTGAAAGAACAGGGTCATGATGCTAAAATGAGCGGTTTAGTTCGTGATATACAAGAGCGTGATGCTAGGGATATGGGTCGTAAGGACTCTCCCTTAAAGCCAGCTGACGATGCTTTAATCATAGATACCGATCAATTAAGTATCGATGAAGTCGTTGATAAAGTGCTAACACTAGTCAATTCACGACTTAAACTAAAATGAGGTTATTAGCACGAAAGGTGTGTCTTTCACTCTTTTAATGCAAAGCCTCACAATGAAAGCCAGCATTCTACTGGCGAAGCTTGGAAACGGATTTCCGAGTTATTAATAACAACCCATTAGTGAATGAGTCGCTGATGTTTTTTTAATTATAGGTTTTTTACATGAGTGAAAGTTTCGCAGAGTTATTTGAAGAGAGTTTATCCCTAACGGAGATGACCCCAGGTGCTCTAATCAACTCAATCGTAGTTGATGTTAACCCCGATTTTGTAACCGTAAGTGCTGGCTTAAAGTCAGAAGGTATCATTCCTGCCGAGCAGTTTAAGAATACTGCGGGTGAAATTACGGTTAAGCCAGGAGATGTTGTTGAAGTTGCGTTAGAAAGCGTTGAAGATGGGTTTGGTGAAACCAAACTATCACGCGAAAAAGCACGCCGTTCACGTGCCTGGGAAGTGCTTCAAGAAGCACATGACAACGAAGAAATTATTACAGGTCTTATTACAGGCAAAGTTAAAGGTGGATTTACGGTTGAGTTGGGTGCTATCCGCGCTTTCTTACCAGGTTCATTAGTAGATGTACGCCCTGTTCGAGATACTGCTTACCTTGAAGGTAAGGAATTAGAATTCAAATTGATCAAGCTTGATCAACGCAGAAACAACGTAGTGGTATCACGTCGTGCTGTTGTTGAAGAAGAATACAGCGCAGAGCGTGAAGCATTGCTTGAGAACCTTGAAGAAGGTCAATCTGTTAAAGGTATCGTTAAGAACCTTACCGATTACGGAGCTTTCATCGACTTAGGTGGGATCGACGGTCTTCTACATATCACAGATATGGCTTGGAAGCGTGTTAAGCATCCTTCTGAAGTGGTTCAGATTGGTGATGAAATCGACGTTAAAGTACTTAAGTTCGACAAAGAAAAGAGTCGTGTTTCTTTGGGTCTCAAGCAATTGGGTGAAGATCCATGGCAAGACCTTATCCGTCGTTACCCAGTAGATACGCATCTATTTGGTAAAGTAAGCAACCTTACAGATTACGGTTGTTTCGTTGAAATCGAAGACGGTGTTGAAGGTTTAGTACACGTTTCTGAAATGGATTGGACTAATAAGAACGTTAACCCTGCAAAAGTGGTTACATTAGGTCAAGAAGTTGAAGTAATGATCTTGGATATCGATGCAGAACGTCGTCGTATTTCTCTAGGCATGAAACAGTGTCAAGCTAACCCATGGGATGACTTCGCTAAGACATGTAACAAAGGCGATAAAGTTAAAGGTCAGATCAAATCAATTACTGACTTTGGTGTATTTATTGGTCTTGACGGTGGAATCGACGGTCTTGTTCACTTATCTGATATTTCATGGAATCTTCCAGGTGAAGAAGCAATTCGTGACTTTAAGAAAGGCGATGAAGTTGAAGCGATTGTTCTTGCGGTTGATCCTGAACGTGAAAGAATTTCATTGGGTATCAAGCAAATGGGTCAAGATCCATTCTCTAACTATGTAGCGGCACATCCTAAAGGAACTGCTGTTACAGGTACGGTTACAGAAGTTACTCCTAAGATGGCAACGATTGACCTTGGTGATGAGGTTGTCGGTATCCTAAGAGCATCTGAGCTGTCTAGAGATCGCGTTGAAGACGCTAGTACCATCTTAAGTGTTGGCGATAAGGTAGAAGCTAAGTTTATGGGTGTTGATCGCAAGACTCACGCAATAAACCTCTCTATCAAAGCTAAAGAGTTCGATGAGCATAATCAGGCAGTACGTGAATACAGCAAATCTGATGACTCTGAAGCAACTACCTCTTTAGGTGACATCTTCAAAGAGCAAATGAACGACTAATATCGTTTTTAACAAGCCTTGATTACCCCTTAATTCACTGAGTTAAAGGGTAATTGAGGTTTTATTGACCGACGAATAAAAAAAGATGAGCTTCTTGTTGAGTCTTTATGAGTCAGCAAGATAGTGATTGCTTTCGAGAAATCGGTTGAAGTACCTCCCCTTTCTTTTTGTTCCTGCTTAAGAAGGGTTTTACATTCGCAATGAATGTGGTAACTTTGCTTCTAGGTATTTAAAAGCCTTATGTTGCGTAGTTTATTTTTCAATCTAGTGTGTAAGTCCGCACTCTAAATCCTTTGAATTTTTGATTTCAGCTCAACAGAGCTGTGTTTCTTAGTGTGGGTTCTAGGGTCATATTTTTTATGTTTATTTAAATAGTGCCTGCTTATTCATTTAAGCAATGGTTCGGGTTGGTGTCGATAATTATCTGCTGACTTTTTTTATAAAATAGCCTATAAACTAATAAGATAAGCTGTATTTATTCGTGATTGAAGAGTAGAATTGTATAATTGTTATACTATGGGAGTGGTAGAATGACTAAATCAGAAATAATAGATTTATTAGCGAGAAAACAAAGCCATCTAAGCAGTAAAGATGTGGAATGGTCTGTGAAGATAATGCTAGAGCGAATGAGCGATGCTTTATCAAATGGAAATAGGATTGAAGTACGAGGTTTTGGTAGCTTCAGTTTGCATTATAGAGGTGGTAGAAAGGGACGTAACCCAAAGACTGGGGAATCTGTAGAGCTTTCTGCAAAGCACGTCCCTCATTTTAAGCCAGGTAAAGAATTGCGCGAAAGAGTTAATGCTTCAAAATCTAAGTACGAAATTCAAGCATAATATTCTAATGAAGTTGACCGAGAATAGGAAACGTAACGAAAATCACAGGAGTATCGTAAGGTGAGATTATTGGATGAGGCGAATAGCCATAGCTATTTAACAATTTCAATAAGCTCAGATTATGATACTCATGGGGTTGCAGTAGCTTTTTAGTTCTCGGGCAACCGCCTAGCCACATATCGCTGAACGAGAGGAGATATGTGGTTTCTATCCCTAATCTCTATTAGAGGTTAATAACTAAGCCGTTTGAAACTATAGCCCTTCTTGTAGATTTCATTTATCATGTAGATTATGCAAGAACTTCTTTTCTTACTCTTACCGCTGGCCTTTCTTTCAGGTTGGCAAACCGCTAAAAAACGCTATAAAAAAGCTCAATCCCAAAAGCGTCAATTATCCGATAACCTTGTTAAAGGTATTAATTTCCTCTTAAGTGAGCAACCTGACAAGGCGCTTGAAGTCTTTTTATCTCACCCTGAGATAGATGAATATACGGCTGAAACCTATCTTCTGCTAGGCAACATGTTTCGTGGTCGGGGCGAAGTTGATCGTGCGTTACGCGTACACCAAAATCTAATAGGAAGATCAGGTCTTGCAAAAGAGCAAAAGGTTGCCGCTTTGTTAGCCTATGGGGAAGATTTTTTTGCGGCAGGGATGTTGGATAGAGCTGAAGGCGTTTTTCAAGAGTTGATTAAAAACAACGAAGGTGATGTACAAGCCTGTGGGACGCTGAGAAGTATCTATGAGCAACTCCAAGACTGGGATAAAGCGATTGAGGTCTCTTTATGTGCAGAAAAGCATACAGGGGATGATCATAGTCGTTTTATAGCGCATTACTATTGTGAATTGGCAAAGCAAGAGTTTGAAGCTGGTAATATACATCTTGTCGAAGACTATATTCAACAGGCATTAAAATCACATAAGCAATCTAATCGTGTGTTGGTTTTACAGGGCGATTTGGAGAATAGAAAGAATAAGCCAACCTTGGCGCTGAAAAAATATCAAAAAGCGATCAGCAATGACCCACGGTTAATTGGTCTGTTAGATAGCAGGCTAATAGAAACAACGAAAAAAATAGGTGATATTGAGTTGCTTTGTGACTATCTGCGTAAGCTGTTGGCTAAAACAAAAGATGAAAAGATATTGGAGTATCTAGTTGAGCTTAACCTGCGCTTTGGGATAGATGGGGGAATAACAGAGCTTGCGAATGATGTGCGTGAATCATCCAGTGTTAAAGCTTTGCAGGGGGTTGTGAGATTGTGGAAACAAGAATCCAATGATGACGGTCTGTTAGTAGATCGTTATGGTTTGCTTGATCAGGTGCTGGAACAACATATCCAAAAACAAACGGAATTTCAATGCCATCACTGTGGCTACAAAATGAATGATTTTATGTGGCGATGTCCCGCATGCCATTATTGGGATACGGTATCATAAGGAAGCTCTGATCAAGCCATGATTCGTTTTTCTGAGGCTATAATTCGCCAGCTTTTCGCTATAAAAGTGACCAATAGCTACGGCTATTGCTAACTTTTCTATCAAAAACCTGACAAATTCTATCTGCTAAAGCTTCTAAGTTTCGCTAAAGCTCAGCTAAGTCACAGAAATTCCGATCAGACTTAACCAGATTCCTTAAGGGTATCAATATAAGAGGTAGAAAATGACCACGACACGCTTAATTATAGCACTCGACTTTCCTGCTGCTGATCTAGCTTTTAGATTTGTGAGGCAGCTTTCTCCCGACACCTGTAAGCTTAAAGTGGGCTTTGAGCTTTTTGTAGCAGCGGGACCTGCTTTTGTAGGAAAGCTGGTTGATTTAGGCTTCGATGTATTTCTTGATTTAAAATTTCACGATATTCCTAATACCGTTGCAGCTGCTTGTAAAACAGCTAGTCATCTAGGGGTATGGATGATGAATGTGCATGCTTTAGGCGGTGAAAAAATGCTGGAAGCAGCTGCAAATTCAATTCAGTCTGTTGAAAAGCCTCCGTTATTGATAGCGGTTACCATTCTGACTTCAATGGATGAGCAACAGCTATCAGGTATTGGTATTAATGAAGAGCCAAGAAATCAGGTGTTAAAATTGGCGGAGATGACAAAGAACAATGGTCTTGATGGTGTCGTATGTTCTGCTCAGGAAGCGAATATGCTGAATACCCACTTGGGCAATGAGTTCCAGTTGGTTACGCCTGGCATCAGACCTACAAATAGTGAAAAGGGTGATCAAAGCAGAGTAATGACTCCGCTAGATGCGATTAAGTCGGGCGCAAGCTACTTGGTAGTGGGCCGTCCTATTACTCAGGCGAACGAGCCGTTGAGCGTCATTGAGGGCATCAATAACGAAATAGTGTTGGCTACCCAGTGAATATTTAATGTAACTACTCAGCTTACCTCTACTTTGCCCAATAGCTGCGTCGCCTACAGGGATGTAGGTGAGGGCGAAAACAGGACGCGGTAGCTTTGAAAGTGCTCATTTATACCTATAAACTGCGCGCTTTCGCCTTGCTCTTGAACAAAGTAGAGGGCAGTCTGAGCAGTTACGAATTACGCTGAGTAGTTACGATTTAATTGATAATAGATTGGCTATCTACTGAATAGTATAAGCACTCAGCTCGCCGTTCTTGCTGAATGTGTAGAGAGTGTTACCCACCGCTTTGGGTGCAACGATGAAGCCACTCCCTGATGCACGAACCCGACCAATTATTTCACCTGATTGCCTGTCGTACCAGTGTAAATAGCCTTCGCTATCACCTACTACAACATTAGATCCCATAATGACGGGAGCCGTAGGTGTTCTACGGAGTAAATCGTCATTTTTCCAAACAGGTTCACCTGTCAGTGATTCTAATTTCCAGACCTGGCCTTCGTTGTCACTAACAAATAACTCCTTATCAGTGGCATCAATGCCAGAAAAGCTTGAAATATTTCGTTTCCAGCCAATCTTGCCTTTATGCATATCAATGCCGGCAATGTAACCTTGGTAGCTAACTGCAAATAATGCCGTACCTACAGCGACCATTTCAGCATCAATATCAATTAATCCAGAAAGCTCTGTATGGTTGCTGTCTAAGCCCAATTTAGTTGACCATGCTTCTTTACCAGAACTTAATTCATAAGCTCCGATAGAGCCATTATCAAAGCCTGTAATGACAAAAGGCCCAGCAAGTACGGGAGTACTAGCGCCTTGTAATGAGAGGGATGGGGTTTGTTGTGTGCGCTGCCATAGTAACTCGCCGTCTTTAGTAGAAAGCGCGTAAATCTTTCCTGTTAATGTGCGGAAAACCACGGTGCTATCTTTTACTGTAGAGATGGAAACGATAGGCTGTTTCAGTAGAGTAATCCAGCGTGTCTTTCCTGATGCGGTATCGAGAGCGATAGCACTACCTTTTTCAGTACCTATAAACACTAGGTTGTCACCCATGTTTAACCCACCCGTAATAGTTTCTCCCAGAGGTTCAGTCCAAATTAACTGGCCTGTTTTACGGTTGAATGCAGAAATGCTGTTATGTCCTGCTGCAAGAATTTTATCTCCCACTATTTGTGGATATATTTCCAAACGTCCAGAGTGTTGGCTTGCACTAAGTCGTTTTTTCCAGAGTAAGCGAGGGGTAACCTTTTCTGTAATGGAAACTAGCTCTTTGGGTGTTTGATCGGAGACTACTTGCTGGCCAGGTGTAATTTGCTGGAAAGGTGTGGCAAGTTGGCTACAGCCACTGAGTGTGCTGATAGCAGTGATGTAGCCTATGCTACTTAGACTCCAAATGAGTAGTTTGGCGGTCTTAGTTGATAGATATGGGCGCACCGTGGTTATGCTCCTTCACCTGTTTTGTCATGATTGCTAACAGGGTTGACTAAGCCTAAGTTATCCAGTTTCATTTTTAAGTATCTAGGTGCATTTCCCCCAGATGACTGGATGGCTTGTTGGTAAGCAGTTGCAGCATCGCTTATCTGATCTTGTGCAAGATATAGGTCACCTTTTAATTCATCAATAAGTGATGAATAGGCAGTGCTATAGCTTTGGTTAAGTAGAGATTTTGCTGTGTCAAAGTCTTTAGTGCTAATGTGTAGACGAGCAAGTTGCAGGCTAGCTACTTGTTTGATGAGTTCATCTGGTGTGTTGTCAATGGTCCACTGTAGCTCAGCTTTAGCTTGGTCTTCTTTCCCTGTTTCTGCCGCTTGTTTCGCTGCGTTAAGTGCTGCTAATGATGCATAGGGTGAGCCGGTTTTTTGTTTTAATTCGGCCAGTGTAGCTGGGTCCGCTTGCTTTTTTTGAGAGGCAAATAGAGAAGAGGCTTCTTCTGTTTCTGCTAATTTGTGGGCTTGCCATTGCTGCCAGCCAAGTACGCTTCCGATAGCGAGTGCAACCCCCAACATGACGGACGTGCCATTTTCTTTCCACCATTTCTTCAGGTCTTCTGCTTTTTCTTGATCGGTTTTTAAATCAGTCATTTTTCTTGTTTATACCTATAAATAAAAGCTACTCGCTAAGAGAATAGCTCTTTAGATTGAATATATGTAACAAGCTCAGCCTGTGGCAGAGTCTGTTGCTGAGCATCTCTATCACGCATAGGTTTAATAGTGACGCTGTTATTATTGATTTCATTTTCACCCATAATCAGAGCGTATTGTGCTGCAGATTTATCGGCTCGTTTAATTTGTGCTTTGAAGCTACCACCACCACAGTTACAGATCAACTTTAACTGCGGAAATTGGCTGCGTAATTGTTCAGCTAGTTTCATCCCTGCTAGCTGTGCTTCATCACCCGCCATAATCATAAAAAAGTGAGGTACGGGTGTGTCGGTACTAATACCTTGGGCTTCCATTAATCCAAGCACACGCTCTACGCCCATGGCGAAACCACACGCAGGGGTGGGTTTGCTGCCTAATTGTTCTACTAGTCCGTCGTATCGTCCGCCACCACAAACTGTGCCTTGTGAGCCAAGTTCATTAGTGGTCCATTCGAACACGGTTTTTGAGTAGTAATCTAGTCCACGTACAAGGCGTGGGTTGATGATATAAGGGATGTTCATAGCATCAAGTAACTTTTTCAACTGATCAAAATGAGCCTCAGACTCTTCATCCAAATGATCAATGATGCTAGGTGCGTTCTGAATAAGCGCTTGCATATCTGGATTTTTACTGTCCAGAATTCTCATGGGGTTTGAGGTTAAGCGTCGTTTTGAATCTTCATCCAGCAAGCTCATGTCTGTTGAGAAATATTCAACCAAAATTGCTTTGTAAGCTTTTCTTGATTCAGCGCTGCCAATAGAGTTTAGTTCAAGGTCTATGTTTATAAGACCGAGTATTTTCCATAGTCGAGCAGTAAGTGCAATAAGCTCTGCATCAATATCAGGGCCAGACATGCCAAAAGTTTCGACGCCAATTTGGTGAAATTGGCGGTAGCGGCCTTTTTGAGGGCGTTCACGACGGAACATCGGGCCTGTGTACCAAATGCGTTGCTGTTGATTATAGAGTAGGCCGTGTTGAATGCCTGCGCGAACACATCCTGCTGTGCCTTCGGGACGTAGCGTCAAACTACTTTCATTGCGATCCGTAAAGGTATACATCTCTTTTTCAACAATATCGGTTACTTCTCCGATGGAGCGTTTAAAGAGTTCGGTCGATTCCAGGATAGGCATACGCATTTCGCTATAGCCATAATGGGAGAGTAGCTCTCTGAAACATCCTTCTAGATGTTGCCAAGCTGGAGATTGACTGGGAAGAATGTCGTGTACGCCACGAATAGATTGTATTGTTTTTGCCTTGCTCATGTCTTTGCTCGTATGTCTGCCTATTCGATTCCGAATTTGGCGACACTTCCTTTAGTAAATTGACTGACATCCATTTCTTTACCATTAACAAAGAGCTGCATTCCTGGAGCATTGCCAATTTTGAGCTTAAGTGGGCTATTGAGTGATAATACTTTTTCGGTGCCTGCTTTATGGAGTGCCTCAAAAACTGTTTTATCACTTTTATCTTTAATCTGTATCCACACCTCTTCAGAAAAAATGAGTTTCAGCTGTGTATCACCCGTTGTTTCAGGTGTATTTTCATTTTCGGTTGAAGTAGTTTCTTCCGCATCAGTTGTTGAGCCTGATGATGGGGTGTCTACCTTCGTTTCGGCTACTTCTTGCGAATCTTCTGTAGTATTTGTATCTTTTACTTGGCTGTCCGTCGTATTGTTGTCTGAAATAGGTTGTTCATTCTGATCATCAGTTGATGCAGACGTCGTACTTTCATTTGTTGTTGCTTCTTCTTCGGGATCGTCAGTATTATCTTCACTGATAGGTAAATTACCAGGTACGTCCCCCGTTAATGATGGAAGACTCGAAGAGCCATCCATGTCACTAGCTTGTTGTTCGCCTGATGCGCTAGGCGTTGAAAAACTAGTCCATAGATTACTTGTCCAGTCGCGAACAGCGGGAACCATGGAAAGTATACCTAGCAGTAAAAGCAAGCCCGTGAGGAGAGCTAATTTGGCTCTTTGAGGTGTAATTAAGGGTTGTTCAATGTCGTGATAGGAAGAGGTGTTCGTGTTGTATGCACTTTCTGCCGTAGCCTGCTCACCTCTTAGTTTGTTGTATATTTCAATAAGTGCTTCAGAATTATTTCCAGTGAGGCTGGCATAGTGTCGTAAATAACCACGCACGTATGGAGACTCAGGTAAGCTATCAAATTGTTCGTTTTCGAGTGCTTCGATAGCTGAGGGGTTTAGGCATAGTGCATCTGAAATACCTTCGATGCTAAGGTTGGCAGACTCACGATATTCTTTTAGCAATTTACTTAAATCACCATTTTCTATTGAGTCGCTATATGTGTTTGATTCGTTATCAGTTGCCATTATTTTTCCATTAATTCAAGCTTACGGCTTCTTTGCTGTTAGGGTATAGCTTCAATAGCTTGGCTGAGCATTTATCAGCTGTTTTGATTTCTCCTAATTGCACATGAACTTTCTGACAAAGAGCTAAAGATTTAGCGTTTTCACCCGCTGTTTCATTGTAGCGGAATAAGAAAGCTTGGGAGCGTGGATAATCTCGCTGATCATATGCTAATTTTGCTGTGGCATAAAGAGCAGGAGCAAAGTTTGGCTGTTTTTTTAATGCTTTGCTTAGGAAGTCAGCGGCTTTTGTTGGGTTTCCTGCATCGCCTGCGCAAACACCTGCATTGGTAAGAGCATAAGCAGGAGTGGCATAAAGAGGATCTTTCAATGCTTTTAGAAAATAGTTTTCAGCGCGAGTGAATTGTTTTTGCTCACATAAAAAAAGGCCGTAGTTGTTGTTGATCTCTGGATTATTAGGTGAATACTTTATGGCTTTTAGATAGTGACTTTTTGCTTTGTTACTTTGTTTAAGTGATTGCTGCAAAATAGCAAAATAGTGATGCGCATCTGCTGATTCCGGGTTTTGCTCCAGGGCTTTTGTGAGCTTTTCATTCGCTAAACGCATTCTGCCTTTGCGTAAGTATTCCGCACCTAATCTGGCGTTGTAACTTGATGCTTTAACAGGTTTTGGTGCTTTGCTAGGAGTGCTCGAACATCCAGTGTTAGTGAACGCAATAAATGAAAAGATAAGCGTTGTTAGTGTTAGGTGTTTGATTGGATGGTTCATTATCATGCCCTGTTTTTATTATGTTCTGCTTTTTTATTATTGTGAGACCTTTGCACGAAAGATATGACGAATAAAAATGGCTTGAATTTCCTCTATTTCTACTAAAAATTCGGCCAATAGCTCGGCTATTACCCTCTTTTTTAGCAAAAATAGAGAAAATTACGCTCATTTTTCTCTCGCCATCCTTTCATGCAAAGGTCTCATTGTAAATTATCAGTAGTTGTTCGGGTTGTTGCCGTATTTATTGGATCATTGCTTGGACTTAAGGTTCTTGATGCTTTGATTAAAGAAAAAGTAAGGAGTTCAAAGATTTTTTTCAATTCGGATGAAGTGCGATTCTCTTTTGCTTTTATCGTTTACTTTTCCAGCAAGTTGCCCACAGGCTGCATCAATATCGTCGCCACGTGTCTTTCGTTTCATGGTAATAACTCCAGCGCTGGCGAGTATATCATGAAAACGATTAATGCGCTTTTGACTTGAACATTTATATCGGGTTTCAGGGAAGGGGTTGAAAGGTATCAGGTTGATTTTAGACGGAGTATTTTTCAATATCTTGATGAGCTGGTAAGCGTGCTCGTCTGAATCGTTAACACCATCTAGTAAAACATACTCCATTGTTATGCGTTCGCGCGCTGCTTTTTTATCTAAAAAACGATTGCAGGCTTTTAATAGTACTTCAATAGGGTATTTATTATTAAGAGGTACGAGTTTGTTACGTAACTCGTTGTTGGGTGCGTGTAGTGATACCGCTAGCGCGATATCAACCGTATCGGTTAGGCGCTCGAGGGCGGGTACAACACCTGAAGTGCTAACGGTTACGCGACGTTTACTAAGTCCGTAAGCATTATCATCGAGCATTAAATGTATCGTGTCGATGACGTTGTTGTAGTTAAGTAGCGGTTCGCCCATACCCATAAAGACGACGTTGCTGATAACGCGTTCTTCAGTAGGATGTTTTTGTAGCAAGTTTTTAGCGACCCATAGTTGACCAATAATCTCAGCAACACTGAGGTTTCGGTTAAAGCCCTGGCGAGCTGTTGAGCAGAAAGTGCAATCTAAAGCACAGCCCACTTGCGATGAAATGCATAAAGTTCCCCGAGTTGATTCGGGGATAAAGACGACCTCTATGCAGTTGCCGTCTTCAAGCCGTAGTAGCCATTTGCAAGTGCCATCAGAGGATAGTTGTTCGGTAACCACTTCTGGAGGGCGCACTTCCGCAATTTTTTGTAACTCAGTACGGAGTGATTTGCTGAGGTTGGTCATCTGATCAAAATCAGCAACACCCTGTTGATGAATCCACTTAATGAGCTGTACTGCACGAAAAGGCTTTTCTCCATGTTCTAAGAAAAAAGTTTTCATCTTTTCAGTGCTGTAATCCAGCAAATTAAATTTTCGTTGGCTTTCGCTCACAATGTCATCTTCGGTTATCAATAGTTACGGTGCTATTTATGTTATGCGCAGTATTACATCTAGTACTGTTACTCAGTTCAACTAGCGAGTACGTGGGCAGATTTCATTTTCAGAAAAGAAGTAATCCATTTCTATCTTAGCATTTTCAGCGCTGTCTGATCCGTGTACCGCATTCTCATCAATGGTTGATGCGAAGTCTGCACGAATAGTACCTGCGTCAGCTTCAGCTGGGTTAGTTGCTCCCATTACTTCACGGTTCTTAGCAATAGCATCTTCGCCTTCTAGGAGTTGAATCATTACTGGGCCAGAAGTCATGAATTCTACAAGGTCATTGAAGAAAGGGCGTTCTTTATGTACTGCGTAAAAACCACCTGCATCTTCATCCGATAGATGCTTCATTTTTGCAGCAATGATTTTAAGACCTGCTTTCTCGAAACGGTCATAAATTTGACCAATTACATTTTTGCCAACAGCATCAGGTTTGATGATAGAAATAGTGCGTTCGATAGCCATGAAGGATCTCCAATAAAATTAAATAAGTGTAGTGTGTAAAGTGTCACACCTTAAAACCGCGCCATTGTACAAGGGCTTATGCATAAGGTAAACAACTCTAGTCAGTATAAAATAGTTGGCTTGTTCAGGAGTTCTTAATTGATGCTGTCTACCGTTATGCTCACTTTTTATCGTGATGTGAAAGCCAGTTGTCAATTTCGCAGTAGAAGATTGAGTATAGTGTTTGGCATTATCGACAGTATCTTTCACTGATAGCTACGTTCGGGCACTTATTTAGGACGTACAGAATAATTATAATTATAAGGAATAACGATGGCTTACCTTCTCACTCAACTTTGGCTTTATTTGCTAATAGCAGGGATTATTGGGAGTGTCCTTGGGTGGATATTACGTGGCGGCTGTAAGCGCTACTTAACAGTAATGGATGATATGGAAAATCATGTTTTTGATTTAGAGCGAAAGATAGATCATTTGCAGCAAAAAAATAAAACCATGATGGGGCTGAGTCAACAACGAAATAACTTGTTAGGTGAAGTTAAACATTTGCGGGGCTTTAAACTACAAAACAAGCAACTGTTATTGCGTCTTGAGAAAATGAAACGAGGAGTAAAGAAGGTTCGTAATATTTATGAGCAGACAGATCATAAACTGAAAAAAGCGGAAGAGGTTATTCAATTTGCGAAGCAGACTAATAAAGCAAAAGAAGCCAATATTCTACAAATAAAAAAGAATGCTATTGCTACAGATAACCAGTTGCTGAAATCGCAAGCTGAGTGGAAAGCAAGGTATCAAGTATTACAACGGGAAATAAGTAAGAGAGATGCTCAGATAAGTGATGAAAAAAAAGCATTAGAAGAGGTGCAAGGCAAGTTGCTGGAAGTAGAATCACGTTTAGCTGAAAAAGAATCTGTTTTGAATGATCTCAATCAGCAAGCATCTAATCTGGAGAATGAGAAGAATGATGCTTTTAATCAATTAGAGTCATTTAAGCAAAATAGTGAAAGCTTCGTAAAGGAAGTTGCAGAAAAGAATAATGAGAACAAAAAAGAAGTCGAGTTCTTGAATGGTGATGTTAAATACTGGCGTGAACGCTATGAAGGAAAAGAATCAGAGCTAGCTCATTTAATGGCTGAAAGAGATGGTGCTGTAAACCAACTGGAATCATTTAAACAAGACAGTAAAGGCTTTATAACGGAAGTAACGCAGAAAAATATTCAGTACAAGAAAGAGATTGGTTTTTTGAAGGGCGATGTAGATCACTGGCGAGAACAGTATGAGGGAAAAGAGCTGGCTTTTAATCAATTGACTGAAGATCTAAGTGCAAAAGATCATGAGGTTGTGAGGTTAAAAGAATTGTTAGATAGTAGCTCAAAACAAGAAAAATTGAGTTTGATCCAAATTGAAAAGTTGGTCTCACATATTGAAGAGCAAGAGCAAGAGCAAGAGCAAGAGCAAGAGCAAGAGCAAGAGCAAAACCTATCTGCTCCTAAGGTTAACTTGTTAAATAAAAGTCAGAAGAAATTCCAACAAAAAGGTAAGGGCGTTGTTGATGCTGATGTGGAGCTAAAAGCACGACCCAAAACACCAATTACATCAGTAAATCATGACGTGGAAACTATTTATGGTATTGGCAGAGCTTATGGGGAAAGGTTGGCTGGACAAAATATCTCATCTACTAAAGATCTAATTGATTATCTAAAGTCAGATAAAGAAGGCATTGATGATAATGCCATTGAAAAGCTTGCTATGGTCATAAATGTTGATAAGTCTGAAATACGATCATGGGCTAGAATGGCAGATGTGCTGAAGATCAAAGGCGTCACTAATGAGTATGCGAAATCATTAGAGCTGAGCGGTATTTATTCTGTTGATGATTTGGCTACTCAAAAAGTGTCAGAAGTCTCAGAAAAGATGATGCGAAGTATGCATAATGAACGAAGAATAAAAAAATCTCCCGATGAGGATGAGATTTACAAATGGATTAAGCAGGCTAAGGGGATGACCCTTGTTTCACCTATAGAAAAAACTACAACGGCTATGGGGGTGCCTAAACAAGCGGAACCACCTGAAGCTAGTAATTCTGTTGCAACTACAAACCTAAGTACACTTCCTATATCTCAATCCACTCGATCAAGGTGGAGAAATATGAAAAGAATAATCAAGAGGAGGAGTCGTAAATAATCTTAATTACCCTTTAACTTTCTCTACTAGAGTCCGTGTAGGTGTGTGTTTTTCTGAGGCTAGAATCTGCCAGCTTTTCGCTATAAAAATGACCAATAGCTACGGCTATTGCTAACTTTTTTATCAAAAACCTGACAAATTCTATCTGCTGAAGCTTCTAAGTTTCGCTAAAGCTCAGCTAAGTCTCAGAAATTCCGATAAGAGTTAATCAGAGATTTTTTAAGAGAGGTAATTCGTCGTTATTTCGTATGTAGGGCTGTTCAATGCTAAAAGCCCCGATAGTGTAAAACCCGATCTAAACTCAGTGCATTATCATACAAAGCCAAACTGATATTATCTATCTTATTGAATCGCATTAGGTTAAGCGCAAAAGAACGAAGCAAAGCAAAGATAGAAGGATTTTTTCGTATTCTGCTTGCATCCTCATCTATTCGAGTATCATGGATATAATGCGTTCTATTTTCAACACCCCAGTGATTTCTTACCACCTGATTGGCTTGTGTAGCATCTATAGCGCGAGTACATAGGTAATATGCCGTTTCACTGGATGTCTGCCAGTCTTTCTTCTTAGTATCGAAACGATCAATATGACGGTCAATACGAATCAGTGTTTTGAAATGATCATGCCATAGCTCAGTATCACTTCCTTTGGGAAGTGGCCATACGGAGGCTTGTTTGTCTTGTTTCAATGCGATTCCTCTTTCCTATATCATCCGTCCTATCGGTATCAGTGGGAGCTTGTGCGCTAGCATATTCAACCATCGCATCATGTAAAGACGGCTGGTTACGTTTGAGTTGAACCACTAGATCATTATGGGTATCAACGATGGCTTCAACTGTTTTTTTGGGTATGCAAAGCATCCAGAGTAAATAACTGTCCAGCCACACCTAATCCCTTAATAAGCTCCTGTACCGCTTGTATTTCATGTTGCTTGTCACCGTCATCATCGGTAATCCAGATATGCCCAATACCAGATGGGTTTCAGATGCCAATGCACTGACAACCTGAGCTGCTTTTCGGTCTTCAAAGTGGTCAAAGCTTCCTCTGAGCACTTTACCATCCATTGAAATAGATCCATGCTCGGCTGTCTCTTCTTGCAAGTGTAGAGAATGATCTCTAAAACTTTTTTCAACATCATCCGCATCTAGACCCTGGAGGGCATAGCGAATAGAGTTATGTGCAGGAGTGCGCTTCCAGTTGATACCGCACAATTCGTTTAAGCGTAGTCTATGAGCCTCTATATATCGCTGAATTTTGCGATAGGATGTCGCACCTGAAAGAACAGCCATGATAGAAAACAATAGGAGAGAACCTAAGTCATAGAGTTTGCCTTGACCGCGCCTATGATCAGGAATACAGGTCAGATAATTTTCAATTTCCATAATAATTCCATTTATTACAACATATTATATGGGTTATTTTAACCTATTGTATTAGCATTGAACAGCCCCGGCTTATGTAACGACTTTGCTTGATGCCACGCGTTACCCGAAAGCAGAATTGGCTGAATTGTATCAGCAGCGCTGGAAAGTAGAACTGGATTTTAGAACCATAAAAACCCATATGGGGATGGATATGTTACGTTGCCAGAGTGCTCAAATGGTCGATAAAGAAGTTGCAGCTCATTTGCTAGCTTATAATTTGATACGAACGAATCTTTCCAAAGCGGCTCATATGAATAATAAGCAACCCCGTTACATTAGCTTTATGGCAACGGTTCAACTCATGCGTCATACCGCAGGCTTATGTTTAACCCTAACAACAACTGCATTAGAAAAAACTACTAGAGCCTTTACTAACTGCGATGTCCTATACTGAAATTGGAAAGCGAGAGAGGCTGAATCAACCTCGTGTGATCAAACGAAGACCTAAGTCTTTTCCACTCATGACCAAGCCACGACGTGATTATATAAACGCATGAATTATTGGTGTTTTATATGACTGGTAGCGGTATTAGGGTCAGACACTTTCGATCTTTTACTGATCAGTCATCATAATGGCATCTATCTCTGCAAGTGCACCATCAGGTAATGATGAAACTTCAATAGTCGATCTGGCTGGGTACGGTTCAGAAAAACATTCCTTCATTACATCATTAGCTATTGGAAAGTGTGCTAAATCCTGTAAATATAGAGTGATTTTAACAATGTCGCTACTATCTCCACCTGAGGCGTCAGCGACAGCAAG
This sequence comes from Thiotrichaceae bacterium, assembly GCA_026991755.1. Taxonomy (GTDB): domain Bacteria; phylum Pseudomonadota; class Gammaproteobacteria; order Thiotrichales; family Thiotrichaceae; genus HyVt-477. The sequence continues at coordinate 39,703 of JALXAX010000140.1, forward strand.
AACATTTTTAAATGACTGTCTTATGTGCTCTTCAGCTGATCCTTCCACCATTAAGTCAGTATCTGGATCATTTGGCGACTGAGCAGATATAAACACCATATTTTGACATCTAACGGCCTGGGAATATGTACCAATAGGCTTTGATGAATCATCTGTAATTATTGCTATTTTTTTAGTCATGTTATTTACTCCATATTATAAGTTTAAGATTGATTTTAAATGATTGAACAATTGTTTTTTATTGTAGGAACTAATGAATAGCACAAATAGACCGACAATAATTCCCCAAAATGCAGACCCAACTCCAAAAAGACTTACATTAGAAGCAGTAACAAGTAAGGTCGCTATGGCGGCTTCATGATTACATCCCTTAGCAAACGATTGTGAAATCCCAGAAGATATAGCTCCTAATAATGCTAAACCAGCAATAATAGAGATGACACTTTGAGGTAGTGAGAAGAAAACAACAGCAATTGCTGAACCAAATAATCCAACTAATATATAAAGGAGTCCAGAAAAGATACCTGCAATATAACGCTTATTTGGATCAGGATGAGATCCTTCATTAGTACAAATAGCTGCTGTTATTGCGGCCAAGTTAATTGCGTGAGATCCAAAAAATGCAAAAAAAACTGATAAAATACCAGTGAAAGAAATTATTGGACTAATAGGCAATTTGTTGTATCCGCTGGCTCTTAGAACTCCAACTCCTGGTGTATTCTGAGACAGCATAGTTACAATAAATAATGGCAATGCCAAACTGATAGTTGCTGATAGACTAAACTCTGGGGCAGTGAATATGGGGGTCGTCCATTCTAGGTTTATTTGGCTGAAGCTAAATTCATTATTCACATAGGTGTATAGAATTCCAAGAGAGAGTGATACCAAAACAGCAAAAATTGGGAACATTACCTTGGTAATGTAATACGATAGCGCCATAATAATAAAAACTACTATATCAGTTTCAGCTACTTTAAATACATTCATTCCAAAATTAAAGAGTATTCCTGCTAATAATGCAGAGACAATTTCATTAGGAATTTTATTAATAAGTTTTTCAAAAATACCAGTAATCCCAGTTATAAAAACCAGTAAAGCAGACAATAAAAATGCACCGATGGCTTCTGCATAAGAGTAATTCATCCATGAACTAACAAGCAATGCAGCTCCAGGTGTCGACCATGCACAAATTATAGGTAATTTATAACGAAAACTTAGAATTAAACCACATAATCCAGAGGCTATAGATACAGCCCAAAGCCAACTCGATAATTGAAGTGCACTTAAATTTGCAATTTTTGCCGCCTGGAAGATAATAAGAGCAGGGCCAGAGAATGACACAAGCACTGAAATCAATCCAGCTACTATAGCAGAAAATGATATATCATCCTTAATATTATGCACTTACATTACTCCAATTAGATTGGTATTTTTACTTTCTAATACATTGAGTGCATTATTAGCATTTTCTAAATCTTTAAGACCACTGCCTGTTGCGATAATCACTATTCGACTCTTTGGTTTAATTTGGAACTTTATTTTTTTATATCCAGCAAAAGAGGCTGCACTAGCAGGTTCATTGAAAATTCCAGTTTGCCTTGATATTTCCACTATGGAGTCTAAAATTTGTTCATCATTAACCTGAACAAATTGACCACAAGAGTTTGATACTGCACGATAGGCTTTATGCCTATCTAATGGAAGGTTGCTACTAATACTATCAGCACATGTTTGGGCGTTAATTGCTTCTTTGTCATGAATATTTTTTTTATTGGTAAATGCGGTATACAAATATGAACTACCTTTAGCTTGAATACCTATAATTTTGGGCATGCAATTTATCCAAGATAGTTGAAACAAATCGTAGAACCCTTTATATACGCCTGAAATAATACTACCATCGCCAACACTGACAAAAACATAGTCAGGCACTTGCCAATTTAATTGTTCTGCAATTTCATAGGCAACAGTTTTTTTTCCCTCCGTCATATATGGATTAATACCCGTGCAACGGTTATACCAGTCATTGTGGTCTAAATCATTTATACATTGATATAGAGCATCATTATAACTACCATTAATAAGCTTTATCTTGGAACCAAAAATCTTATTTTGAATTATTTTTGCTTTTGGCGCATTTTTAGGGATATATACAACAGATTGCATGCCCATTCTTGCGCTTAAACAAGATAAAGATGCAGCTGCATTACCTGTACTAGCAACAACAACTATCTTTTTATTTTGTTCTTTTGCTTTTAATATCGCAATGATACTCGCCCTATCCTTAAGCGAGCCACTTGGCTGTACAGTATCATCTTTTACAAAGACTGTGTGCTGTTGTTTATTATCATTAAATATTTTGATTAGGGGGGTACTACCAATATGACATGCATTTAGTTGATCCAAACAATCATAGCTAAGTTCTTTGATTGGAAGAAGTTCTCTATATCTAGAAATCCCTTGATGAAAAGGTCTTTTTTCTAATGTATCTCTTGATATGGATTGTTTGATTTTTTTATAATCAAAAATCACATCAAGTGTGGCTGTAGGCTGATGTAGATCACACAGATACTTATTATCGTTAGCCTCAAATAATTGTCCACAGTACATGCATTTTAAATGGGTAACAAACATGGATAAATACCTATTAGTTGCTGATGAATTGAATTAATATTTTTTGGTAGTTGCTGTTTATTTCCCGAAATTATTTCACTGATTATTTTTGCAGAACCACAAGACATCGTCCAGCCTAGATGACCATGACCTGTATTTATAAATAAGTTCTCTATGCTAGATTGTCCAATTATTGGAACCGTAGACGGTGTCATAGGTCTAAATCCTTCTGTTATCTCTATGTTGTCAGTCTTTTTAACATTAGGGAAAAACTTAGCTGCACCACGGAGCATTTTTTTTGTTGATTTTCTCATCGATGTAGATGGTGTTTGGTTTGCTGTAAATTCAGCCCCACAAGATATTCGTAAATTATTACCCAACATATTTAGAGCCATAAATGAACTGGAATCTTCAAAGCCTGCTTTAATCATATTTCCATTATCCGTGGTTTCAATTGTGGCAGAAAACCCACGAGTAGGCAGTATCGACACATTAACTCCAACAGAACTGAGTAATTTCATACTAGAGCACCCCATTGCTACCACAACAGAATCAGTTCGATAGGTATTAGCATCGGTGACAACCGAAGAAATTTTATTATCAATATTAATGATTTTTGAAATTTCCTCATTATTGATAAATTTAAATCCATTGAGCTGCTTACATTTTTCTAACAATTTACGGGTAAATAGTCTGCAATCTCCCGTTCGGCAATTTTTCGAAAAAACTGCTCCGACGACATTTTCTGGAAGTGAATGGGATTTATCCATTTTTTTTATAAGCTGTTGACGATCTAGAATAGATATTTCAAGACCAAAATCAGCCAATAATGAAAAACTCTTTCTTGCTTGCTGCATAGATCGGACGTTTTCAAAAAAATAAAAGATCCCACGTTTATCTTGGTGGAATTCAATAGCTGTTTCGTCAATGATTTCATCCAAACATTTGAGGGAAAATTTAGCTATTTCATATTTAATTTTTGTATTTCTAATGTATTTTTTATTAGTACATTGGAGGATAAATTGAAAAGACCACTTTATAAGAGACAGATTAAAACTAGGGACTAGTTTGATACCACTATTTTTATTTAAAATTGATTTTAGAAAGAACCATGGGGCACTTGGTTTTGCCCAAGCGAAAGCATCACTTGGAGCCAATAGCCCCGCATTTGCGTAGCTTGTTTCGCAAGAAGCAAGTGTGTGTTTGTCAATGATCGTTACCTCATGCCCTTTCTTTAAAAGAAACCAAGCACTAGTGACGCCGATAACTCCTGCACCCAATATTACTATTTTCATTAAAAATCCTTTTACTATACTAAAGTTTTATTGTATGGCACTGGAAAAAATTCCCCTATAATACTTATGTTCTCATTGGTATTTTGAAGAAGTGATTCTTGATAAATAGATTGAGCAACCAACAAATCAATTATCCCCATACCAAAAGGAGCATATATTCTAGGTTTATCAGAGTTTATCTCTATTTCTCCTTCAATTAATTGTGCAATATCTCCAGTAATAAAGTTTCTATTTCCTATCTTCTCCTCAGTCAAATAAAGAGAAGTATTTGCTTTGACTGAATGATCAACATCATCAACAAAATTTTGGCTTTTTTCAATTAAGTCAACCCCTAAATCTCTTAATGACATATGTAATATTGTAGGGTTATTGTTTAATATATCTGTATCTAAAACGTGGGGTTCAATAGCAGATGTGGCAAATAATATTAGGTCTCCTGAGACTAACTTTTTACTGGTTTCAATTTTTAAATTATTGAATTTATTTGAAAAAACCTTTGCTCTATCCAAATCCAAATCAACCAATGTAATTTTATCAATATTCCATCCAGTTCCAATCATAAGGGACAAGATGCTATGAGAAATAAGGCCACAGCCAACAATAACCATATGCGATGAGTGTTTTTTAGCTGGATGAATTAATTCAGCTCCAACTATTGCAGATGCTGCTGTTCTATAACTAGAAATTTGAGAACCCTCAAGGCACGCTAGCGGGTAGCCCGTTTTTCTATCATTTAGTAAAAAAACAGCAGATGCTCTATCTAAACCGTTAGAAATATTAATAGGAAAACTAGATATCCATTTAATCCCAGCACAAAATGGCTCTTTTTCAGAAGAGGATGGCAATGCAATTATTCTATTATTAGGGTTGTCGGGAAAACGTAAAAAATAACTATCTGGATTAACAGCAGTTCCTTCATGAAAAGAAAGATAAGCTTGTGTTGTTATTTCTAGTAATTTTTTTTGGTTTCTTAAAAGCCATTGCTTAATATATTCAGCGTTAATAATTGTAAAATTAGGCGTATTCATGCTAGTTCTCCTTGTAAATATATTTTGTTGAAATATTTATTAGTCCATTCATCGTTATATATTGTGTCTAAATAGTTGTTGCCAAAATCTGGTGAAATTGTTACTACGCAAGCATCTGCTTTTATTTCATTTTTGTACTTACAAATACCAGACAGAATAGTACCTGTAGAACCTCCAAACAATAATCCTTTTAAGGATAATTGTTTGCACAAATTAATTGTATCTTGCTCAGCTACATATACGATTTCATCGTATATTGATAACTTACTAATTGGCGGCACTTTGCTAGTTCCAAGACCAGGTATTAATCTTTTTCCTGATTTTCCACCGAAAGTAACTGACCCAACAGAATCAACTGCTATAATTTTTGTATCTGGAGACTTTAATTTAAAATAGCGACTTACACCAGAAAGTGTCCCCGTTGTTCCTGCTCCGACAAACAAATAATCAATTTTTTGAAACTTTTTAAATATAGAGGGAGCTGTGGAACTGTAATGAGCGTCCACATTATCAATATTTTCATACTGATTTATCCATGTAAAAGACTTGTCTTTTGATACTATATTTTTAATATACTTAATTCTCGAATTAAGATAACCACCATTTTCGTCTTTTTCAGTTATTTTGACAATTTCCGTCCCATAAGCCTTCATTAAGTTTTCCGATGTTGATAATAGATTTGGATCAGTAACGCAAACAAATTTATAACCTCTGACCGCACTAATGATACTAAGTGCAACGCCTAAATTACCAGAAGAGCTTTCAATCAAAGTGTCCCCTTTTTTAATTTTCCCACTCATTTCTAGTCTATCTACCATTCTGAGTGCCGACTTTATTTTGATTGAACCAGAAATTGAAAATCCTTCTAATTTGATATTAACAATATTATTTTCCAAGATAGTATCTAACGATATGTAAATATCATCAAATACTAATTCCAAAGGGTTTCTAGGTATCTCCATTATTATTTTATCCATATGAGTTTTGAAAGAATTAAAGATGCCCTGATGTTATTTAGCACCTAAAGACCGTAAGCGTTCACGCGTAGTATCAATAACTTGGAAATCAATAATTTACCAATGTGCTTGTAAATTATTGATGAAGCTTTTTTTGAGAGCTTAGTTGAATCAAATAGTTATATAACCTATTGATTCTTTGCGTGAACGCTTACCTAACGACCAATGTCATTGATTGACTTAAGGATGTAAACTACTGAATAGTTGTCGGTTCTCAAAATTTGAGCTATTTCTCCATGTTGCTGCAAGTGACTGATAGACGATGCTTTTTTGAATGTAAAATGTAAGTTCACCATGATATTTACTATCTGCTCGATAAATCAGCAATTTCATAATATCATAAACTTACGACCTTAAGTTTATGATCCAAAAAAAATAATTTAGCATTTTTTCAATCCTTTTATTATCTGTTTACCTAGAAATATGATTGCCTGCAGTTACCCAAATAAAATGAGTTGAAATATTTAATATTGCCAACATAATAACAAGTGTATAAATCTGAGCATTGTAATTAAAACTACAGTCAAGCAATGCGGAGAACATTAAAAATAACATTGTCCATCCTTCTGGGCTTAACATTTACAATATAACCCGTCTTCAAAGTAAAGGTATCGTTGTTAGAATCTGTCTCTTTTCTGCTGTTACTTATAAATTTGTAAGCTAAATAGACGATATATAAAGAATAAAGAAATTGAAGCATAAAAAAATCAAACTTGGATATAATTACAATATTTCACATAAATAAAAACCTATTAGCAATGAGTAAATAATATAAGTGGAGTATAGGGAAGATGTAGGCTTAATCAAATAAAATATTTAAATGAGAGATAATAAGTAAGGGGTTGAAAATGTGCTGGAATAGACCTGAATCCGTGATTTCATGAACACATATTAGACCACAAGAATCTAATATAAAAGATATTATAGCGTTAAATATTACCTGAATCCGTGACTTCATGATCACAGATTAGACTACAAGCATCTGATATAAAAGATATAATGGCGTTAAACATTACCAACCAAAGTTTCACTTGTCAGGTGAAGAAATGAAACGCTTTATTTTAGAACAATCCAAAACTGAATTTTATACCTCTCATTCAGGTCTTGCCCTCATCGGGCAATTCATCAACCGATTCACTTCTTTAGGTAAAACCAGTCGAAAGATAAAGAAAAGACATGGCATTCCCAATATAGAATTACTACGATCTTTTTTAGGTCTGCTTTGTCTGGGGAAAAGCGATTACGATGCATTGGAAAACCATCGAGCCGATCCCTTTTTCAAACAGGCACTGGGTATAAAACAAATGCCATCTGCTTCACGACTGCGCCAACGTTTTGATGAAGATGCCACCGAACTGATGCCACCGAACTGATGCCACTCATTGATGCAGCCAACATTGAGTTTCTACAACGTGTTAAAGCCCCGATCACCGCCAACAAAGAAGGTTATGTCGTCATTGATGCCGACCTGTTCCCCATGGATAACAGCAAAACCAAAAAAGAAGGAGTTTCCCGCACCTACAAACAGTTCGACGGTTACGGTGCAATGGCCGCCTATATCGGTGAAGAAGGCTGGAACATCGGTTGTGAACTGCGTGAAGGCAGTTGGCATTGTCAGAAAGAATTCAACTATACGCTGGAGCGTATGATGGAACGCGCCAAAAGCCTCACAGCCCAGCCGCTATTAATGCGACTGGATAGTGGACATGATGCGATGGAAAACCGTTTCCAGATAAAAGAAGAAGGGATTGATTTCATTATTAAACATGGCTGTGTACTAAAATCCTGTTCCACAGAATTCATATTGAAATTAAATAGCAATAACAGGCACTTATCTTATTCTGCTTCAATGTGACTGAATGTGGTTACTAAGTTTTATAAATCAACAAGTTGACACCGTGGAACAGGAGCATAGTGCAGAGCCATGTTATTAAATGGAATCCCCGTCGTCAGGATCTAACTGAATGGGTCACAACAGCAGATGATCAAGCACAGTGGGAAACACACAGGGACGGTAAGCGGGTTGCACTCTTTAGTGAACGCATTAAAGAGACACTAAAGGACAAGACAGAGACCTTTCGCCGGGTCATTCGCGTGATTGAGCGCACCATTGATAAACACGGCCAGCGACTGCTGATTCCTGATA
>JALXAX010000141.1 GCA_026991755.1 Thiotrichaceae bacterium
CACTACCACGGCTCTTTACCACAGCAGCTTGGGGTGGTTTGGAATCTGCACCCTCATGCCGATTCCGAGGGATCTACCCTCATCATCTATACAGTTTTGCACGGCTCTCGCCGTTCCGTGACACACAGTCAAAAAGTCCCTTCGAACGTGTTATTAGCTGTTTCTTTGTAACATACTGAACTTTATAAATATCTAGAGTCATTTTAAAGAAATATTAATATTGAAGTAAATTTAATAGCGTTCTCTACCTTCTCTAACAATATCAATAATTTCTTGTGTTGTTATATCAATATTTACACCTTGAATATCGAGAGGAGACCCTGTAACAGGAACAGGTTTAAGAATAAATGCTTGTCCATCTCTGCGGTTTATTCTTACACTACCTTTCTTGTTTGCTTCGTCTAGCACGGATGCAAGGTTTTGTCTGGCTTCAGAAAATGAGTAATTACGCATAACTATACCTCTAGTACTTCAATACCAACTGATTTAGCAACATGAATAAGACCTTTGTCTAAACTGAGTAGTGGTGTATCTGTTTGTTGTGCACATTTAATTAGATATGCATCATAAGCATACATTCTAAATTTTGCAGTAAGTTCCAATGTGGAGCTAAGATCAATATCTATAAATTTTATAGGTATATTTTCATACTGTTTAATTGCTTGTTTCGCTAATTCTAGCGTTGTACGCTCTCTTTTTATCATTGCGGAGAATGCATTTCCAATTTCCCAATGAACTGATTCTGGAGCTACAAGCATTGAACCTCTTGTAATGTTGAGAATTGATGGTTTTTCAGGTTCATTCACAACCACTGCAATAAGAGCTGATGTATCAATAGTAATTTTCATTGGCATATCTATAAGAGTACAATTGTACACATAGTACTACATTTTAGAATCTCCTCCAAATAGCAATACTATAATAGTACTATATAGTGCTATAGTAGTTTTCATTACTAATAAATGGGTTTATAAAATGATTACTACAAATTTAGATGGCTTTGTCTGTGTTCCTCTTCCAGCAGACTTATATAACGAAGTTTTAAAACGCTACCCTGATAGAGTTTCGACACTTATTCGAGATGTAACAGAAGCATTTTTAGAAAATACAAAGGATGACTTTTCATCAGACTCTGGTTTTTATTGGGATTCATTATTCTTACCAAGTTATACAGAATTAAGAGTTAAAGAAAGTCGAAGTAATAACTACGGTGTTGCAAAAATTATTAATGAGCAGGTAATTTACGAAGGTAAGACCATGAAGTCAGTCTCTCAATTTGCGAGCAAAGTGAGAAACAATACTAGTGTGAATGCATGGATTACTGTTGAGATTAAACGACCGAATGACCATACATGGAAACTTGCTGATAAATTTAGGCGATAACTTGGTTGCTGCTTGGGCAGCTACATACTCCATAACTACTTAAGTCTATGGTATTGCACTTTAAACAGGTGAATGCTTTTCTCGGTGATTGTTCCTTTGTTAGCTTGTTATTACAGGCATACTAATTTCCCTATCATGTGTTTGGTAAGTTTATCATGATAGTTGTATTCGTTACTGTCTAACGTCTTAGCGTAGTAATGGATAATGATTTGATCAGAATGCCGATTATTTATTTTCTGAGTTCGTTGGTCTAGCAATTGCTAACCGTATTGTGGGTCATTATTTATAGTCTACTCATTAATGATGAGGCGAATAAAATGATTCAAAGTTTATTCTTACAGCTACGAACTTGTATGTTTTCAGGTCTGTTTCTTGTTGTGATTACGTCTTGTTCGACGCATTACCCATCCGTACCTTCATCATCAGGTATAGAGTCTAAGGGGACACCTGCTGTAGATACTCGACAACGTGTTTATTCTTCCTCCGCTGTTGATCGGCAAGCCCAGCATGAACCTGAGATGCAATCTAGACAGGCTATGGTAAAGGAATCAACTCGACCTCGCTCAGATTCTCAACCCCATTATAAACCCAACGATCAACCACAGTCAGCAGAACCTAAGGCTTATATAGAATCAAAGATGACTCCAAGCGTAATGTCGGAGCAACAGATGCCATTACCTGCTGTTCAGCAGCCTACACATGTTACGGTCATTAATATTGCTGAGAAAAATGCGATTCTTTTTAAAGCCAGTGAAACAGGTGATACGGCTTTGATCTATAGATCGATTGAACAAGGGGCAAATGTCTTATCGGCTAATACAAATGGTGAAACGGCATTACATTCGGCAGCCGCACATAACCAACTAGAAGCAGCCAAAATCCTTATTGAAAAGGGTGCAGATGTGAATAGTAAAACCATATCGGGGTGGACGCCCTTACATTCAGCAGCCAGATTTGGCTCGGTTGATGTGATTCGTGTGCTTACTAGAGCAGGGTCATCGGTAAATACAAGAAATAGTGATGGTAAGCTACCAAGGGATTTAGCTATTCAGGCGGGTCATCAAAGTGCTGTAATAGCATTATATGCTAGGTAATAATTTGTGTGTAAGTTGAGGAGTTAGCTCTTCAACTTACACAGGTGTTTGTTTTAAGAATATAGAACCAAACTACATGCCAAAGATGACTTCTTCTTCTTCCTCTTCTTCTTCCGCTTTTTCAATAGGAGTTAGCTCTAGTCCTTTGAATGCATGGTCAGCGGCTTTGCTATCCTTCATATTACCAATGGGGTTTTCATCAAGGTTGATTTTAACTTGCAGGTTGTTAGGTGAATCTGCATTTTTTAGTGCTTCTTCTAGTGTAATTTGGCCTTCCTTGTAGAGTCGGTAGATATGGCTATCAAAGGTTTGCATGCCCGATTCTTCTGATTTTTCCATGACTTCTTTTATACCAGAAATATCACCTTTTTTGATGAGATCTTTAATAATTTGTGTACCTAGTAATATTTCGATAGCAGCAACACGTTTACCATCAACAGTAGGAATCAAACGTTGAGAAATAAAGGCTTTTAAGTTCAATGAAAGGTCTAAGAGTAGCTGATGGTGACGCTCTTCTGGGAAGAAATTGATGATACGGTCAAGCGCTTGGTTAGCATTATTAGCGTGTAATGTTGATAGGCATAAATGACCTGTTTCGGCAAAAGCTAATGCGTGTTCCATGGTGTCTTGGGCACGTACTTCTCCAATTAAAATCACATCGGGTGCTTGTCGTAATGTGTTTTTTAAAGCATCTTCATAGGAATCTGTATCTACGCCAACTTCACGCTGATTAACCAAAGATTTTTTATGTGGATGAACATACTCAATGGGGTCTTCAATAGTAATTATATGGCCTGAAGTCGTTCTATTTCTGTGATCAATTAAAGCGGCTAGAGAAGTTGATTTACCAGAACCTGTGCCACCTACAAAAAGCACTAATCCATTCTTTTCCATAATTACTTTCTGAAGAACAGGAGGTAGACCCAGGTTGTCAATATGAGGGATTTCTACCTTGATATTTCGAATAACCATGGCTACACAGTTACGTTGTTGGAAAATATTAATTCTAAAACGTCCGATACCTTCTTCTGAAATAGCCAAGTTCATTTCAGGACTTTTTTCAAAAAAAGCTTGTTGTTCTTCGTCCATTAGGCTATTAGCAACATCCTTTAAATAGCTTTTAGTTAGCTTCTTTTCTTCTAATGGTTTCAATTTCCCCTGAAATTTTGCACAAGGTGGCGCATCAACAGTGAGGTATAAATCTGAGCCATCATTGTTGACAAGTATTCGTAGGTAATCTTTGAAATCCATAGTGTTTCCTAGTTTTTATTATTGTTAGTAGAGGGGTAAAGCTAGTACCTGAATCTGTGACTTCACTACGGCACAGTGAATAAGCTATTGATTCATCACGGGTTTAAAAAATGCCCGCTTACACTAAAGTATAATTGAGTACAGTAGTGCTCACTAAACCTAAGATTTTTTAAAATCCCGTGCTAAACCAATATCTTATCCCCTGTTATCCGCATTGAAGTCACGGATTCAGGTAGTAGATAGCATACTCTTTTAAGGAAGGTGATCTATTTTTATCAGACGATATGCATCCATTTTAAACGTCTTTATCGTATATATACTCAACTGCGCAGTTAATAACTTTTACAAGAATATTAACGAGAGAGTGCCATTATGAAACATTTACATATTACATTATTGATAGCAGGTTTATTCGCATTTGCAACAGCAGGTGCTACCCCATTAACAGCTGAAGACGTTTTTGATGCCATTGACGGTGAGTCTGAAGTAAGTACTGCTTCAGAGAGCATGGATACAGAAAGAGTCAATTTTGATGTTTCAACAGAAGATACTGATTCTCATGATTTCTGGTCAAATGGAAACGAAGGCTCTTTGGATGATACGTATTATTAATATACAAATAATATACACAAAGGCTCCACATCTTGAGAGTGGCGACTACACTGCTACTCTCTTTTTTACAAAATATTCGAACCTAAATTCCTCAGTTAACCGCTTCCAGCATTAAATAAACTGTTGATAGCATTAAAGTAAGCAGCTTTATCTATCTTCACTTATAGAGTGAAGGCGCTACAGCCTATAGAGCAACCCT
>JALXAX010000142.1 GCA_026991755.1 Thiotrichaceae bacterium
GCGCCTTGCAGGGAATGGTTGTTCCCTTCACAAAAGACGCAACAACGCGGATGACCGCTTCCTGGCTCGCCCGAAGGGAGCAACCCAAAGCGCTCAATACTGCGTTATGGGTCTTGCCAAGGGAATACCATTGCCTGCAACCCAAGCCTTGTCTTGAGCGCTTTGGATTGCTCTGTATCCATCAAACCTAAGTTGTTGGAGTACTAGCTATTACCTAGTAGCTTCTTTACTGCGGCTATGGTTAGTCGCAGCATTGCCTTCCCTGTAATAGCACTTACGGGTGCTGGAGCCGACTCTTCAAAGACTACGAGCTCTATTTCAAAGTCATCTGCAAAAAAGCGTAATAGCGGATAGTTGATATGTTGCCCGCGAATTTGCACGCGCTTTTCATCCGTCTGGAAAGGAATCTCGTTATCTCCCATAAAGAACATCACCTCTTCTGCGGTTGACGCAAATAAATGAAGTGTGACGGGCGTGTGCTTTCCTGCCGTTCCATCCATCACAGCACCTACTAACATCGGTGAGTACGGCTGTAAAAACTCCATCGCTTCAATGGCTACTTCTCGAGCTTCCATTAGATGTAACTGTTCTTTTTGAGTGGATTCTACCTTGCATCTATGTAGCAAAGCTTGATGGATCTCTTGGTTGGTGGGTTGGTTAGATTTATCAGTGGCACAACCTAAACGCTGCGCTGCTTTTTTCTTAGCAAGAGAGTAGTCATTATAGCCTTCTTCAAACAATAAACGAGCGGCTTCATTGGCAACTAACTGTCGGTTGTGCGCGATATGCATCATAAAATTTAGAACAGCTGTTCTGGGATCTCGAAACGCTCATCGTCAATAATAATAGTGCGTGTAGGTACGTTATTAACATCAACATGAGTACCCGTTTGACTATTCACACTATTAACTAGCTCTTCATCCGCACTACTTAAGTCGATAGTGGGGTTAGTGGGGTTATTAACACGAATAATATTTGTATTGTATGCAAAGTCCCGAGGGATTTTCCCTGGAATTTGTTCTCTGGTTAGTAACTCGGGAAAGACTCCTATTGATTGTTCATCCGCAATAAAACCTGTTAGTCCGTCGATAGATACACTGAGCATTCCTTTCGGAGGAACAAGTGCAACTTGAGGGACGTCCTTCAAGGCTTTTTTCATGAAAGTGATCCATGTTGGCAAGGCGAGGCTAGCAGCCGTTTCATGCCGTCCCATGGCATGGATTTGATCAAACCCCATCCACACAATAGCTACCTTTTTAGGTGTAAAGCCTGCAAACCAGGCATCTTTTTGGTCATTGGTTGTGCCTGTTTTACCAGCTATATCTGTTCGATTAAGGGAGCGTGTTCGTACAGCCGTACCAGAGCGAGCAACAGATTGCAGCATACTAACGATCTGATACCGTACATAAGGCTTCATAATGCGTGGTGCGATATTTACAGGGGTGTTGCTTTCATTAATGCTGTTAACATCGTCAGAGCCTTCTTCGCTAATAACGGTACAGGTTCTACAGGCTGTATTGGGTGTATATCGAAAAATGGTGTCACCTTCATGATCAGCAATATGAGTAATGAAGTAAGGTTCTACCTTGAAACCACCATTAGCAAACGTTGAATAAGCACCTGCTAATTGCATAGGAGTAACGGAGCCAGTACCTAATGCCATGGTTAAATCGTTGGGTATCTCATCTTTATTAAAACCAAATTTACTCACGTAGTTTTCTGCGTAATCAATACCGATTTCACGAAGTAACTGGATTGAGACCAAGTTTCTGGATTTTTTTAAGCCATAACGTAAACGGGTAGGGCCATAGTTTTTACCACTGTAGTTTTCGGGTTTCCAGGAGCTACCAGGGATATCGACAGGTGCATCATTGACAACACTCGCGGGGGAATAACCCTTAGCTAAGGCTGATGAATAGATAAAGGGTTTGAAGCTAGAACCCGGCTGGCGTTTGGCTTGGGTTGCTCGGTTGAACTTACTCTGGTGATAGTCAAACCCACCTACTGCGGAAAGTACGGCGCCATCATCAGGATTCATGGATACAATAGCACCAGAGATGAGAGGCAGTGGCGTAAGGCTCCAGCTTTCATCATCATTCTGGCTGACTCTTACAATATCGCCAGCTTTTAAGACATCACTAACTTTTTTAGGTGATTTGCCACGGCGATTTTCACTAATATATTTACGCGCCCATTTGATCTTTTTGAGTGATAGTTTTACTTTCCCGTGAGTAGAGGTTTGTAGTGTTGCACTGTCTTTATCACTTTTAATAACAACAGCAGGTACCAGCATGGAATAAGTTGGATAACTGCTTATTTTCTTATGCAAGCTACCTTTGTCTGAAAACTCATCAAGTTCGATATGATCTTCAGGCCCCCTATATCCATGGCGCTTGTGATAGCTAATAAGATGTTTGCGTAGCGTACTCACAGCATTTTCTTGTTCATCACTATCAATCGTCGTGTATACCTTCATTCCTGTGCGGTATACCAAGTCCTCACCAAAGCGGCGGATGACATCCCGACGAACCATTTCTGCAATATAAGGTGCAGCTGTTTCTGTTTTAGCGCGAGCATGAATTTTAGCAGTTAAAGGTTCATTCACAGCTTCGTCATACTGTGATTGGCTAATATAATCGAGCTGGTGCATGCGTTTCAGAATGTAATCACGACGAGTTTTGGCGCGTTTAGGGTTGATCACTGGATTATACGCAGAAGGTGCTTTAGGTAGGCCTGCAATCATTGCGCTTTGAGCAAGAGTAAGTTGATTGACCGTTGTTCCATAATAAACCTCAGCCGCAGAACCTACTCCATAAGAGCGTTTGCCCAAGAATATTTTATTGAGGTAAAGCTCCATGATTTCATCTTTACTAAAGATGGTTTCTATTTTACTGGCAAGGAATATTTCCTTGATCTTACGTTCTAGCTTTTTACGACGATCAAGAAAGAAGTTGCGCGCAACCTGCATCGTAATAGTACTCGCACCTTGACTGACCTTGCGAGTTTTTAATGCAGAGACAAATGCGCGTGCAACACCATAAAAATCGACCCCTTTATGTTCATAAAAACGAGAATCTTCAATAGCAATGAAAGCATTAGTAAGGTTTTTGGGTACCTCTTCAATTTTAACAGGGCGACGCCTGTATTGTCCGAATTCCGCAATTAGCTTCTTTTCTTTACTGTAAACTCGAAGTGGAAGTTGTAATGAAACGCTATTTCGTAATTCATCTTCACTAGGAAGCTGCGGAGTGTAGTAAGCCCATACAAAGACAAGGCCAATAATTCCTAAAGTTAGCAGAAGTAGTGCTGGACCTATAAT
The DNA here is from genome assembly GCA_026991755.1 of Thiotrichaceae bacterium. Taxonomy (GTDB): domain Bacteria; phylum Pseudomonadota; class Gammaproteobacteria; order Thiotrichales; family Thiotrichaceae; genus HyVt-477. The sequence goes on from JALXAX010000142.1 coordinate 3,320, forward strand.
CCAGCCAAAAAAGCGTTTTATCCAACGTAGCCAAAGCATTTAAATAACCTATTTATAATTTTAATATGGTTCTGAGGGCATTTTTAACGACCGTGTACGGATTATTTAATCACTTACGATATGCCCCATTGCGATTAGCGCTATTTTAAAGCATTCCAAACCGCTTATCTATTAAATTCCACTGCTAAAATAGATTCTTGTTAGGATTAGATGCAATAAGAATCGGAAAAAACCGAGCCAAACCAAGGGTTGTTTATACAATTTCAAGATTGTACAGCGGCCTAAATTAATAATAATAAAAGAAGGTAGATTGGTGTTCTCACTTAGACAAAAAGGCAACATGCTTGGCATTGATATCAGCTCGTCAGCTGTTAAATTGATCGAGCTATCAAAGTCGGGCAAAAAGTATAAGCTAGAAAGCTACAATGTTGTTCCACTCCCAGAAGGTTCTGTTCTCGACAGAGATTTACTTGATCCTGAACCTGTTGGAGAGGCTATTAAACGTATTTTAAAAAACAGTGGCACAAAAAGTCGTCGCTGCGCTTTAGGTATTCCCTCATCTGTTGCTATCAGCAAGATTATCTCTCTGCCCGCATCACTTTCTGGTTCTGATCTGGAATCAAACATTACTCTTGAGGCTGAGCAGCATATCCCTTATCCCATGGATGAGGTGAATTTCGATTTTGAAGTGTTGGGGGAATCTAAGCATTCCAATGAGTCAGTAGATGTTCTGCTAGCAGCCACTCGTTCTGAAAACGTAGAGATGCGTGTTGCCGCAGCTGAAATTGCTGGCCTGAAAGTAGATGTTGTTGACTTAGAATCACATTCATTAGAACTACTCTTCTCTACCCTTGTTAAAGATGTGCATGAGTTAGATGTGGTTGCTGTGGTTGATTGTGGTGCTTCAATGACAGGCATGACGGTTTTTGAGAATGGCAAGGTGACCTTTTCAAGAGAGCAGGCATTTGGAGGTAAGGAGCTTACTGAAGAAATTATGCAACGTTATGGGTTGAGCTTCCAAGAAGCAGGCTTGGCTAAGAAAACGGGCGATCTTCCCGAAGGTTATATTCCAGAAGTATTAGATCCTTTCCGTGAGAATATGGTGAGGCAGGTCAATCGTTTCTTACAGTTTTATTATGCATCTACTCAACAAGCAGTGGTTAACAAGGTTCTCTTGTCGGGTGGAAGCGCCAGTATTTCAAGTATTGATGAGCAAATACAAACATCAGTGAATATACCCACTACATTGGTAAATCCATTTGCAGATATGGCATTAAGTTCACGTATTAACCCATCACGTTTCACCAACGATATTCCTGCGTTATTAGTAGCAACAGGGCTTTCTTTAAGAGGGTTTGATTAAATGGCTGGTTTAAATTTATTACCATGGCGAGAAGAGGCCAGAGAAGAAAGTCGCAAGCAGTTTATTATGATGGCTATTTCCTCGGTCGCACTAGGAGTTCTTACGGTTTTCAGTGGTTACACTTGGATGCAGGGAAATATTAGCTATCAGGAAGAGAGAAATGCGATTTTAAATACCGAGATTAAAAGTCTTGATAAAACAATAGCTAAGATAAAGACACTGGATGCTACACGTAAAGCGCTGTTAGACAGGATAGAGATCATTGATACTTTGCAGTCTACACGCCCTAGTATTGTGCATCTTTTCGATGAAATGGTGAAGTCGTTACCACAGGGTTTATACCTTACAAAACTAGAGCAGAAAGGTAACAACATTAAGCTAGTTGGGAAATCAGAGTCGAATGCTCGGGTTTCTAGCTATATGGAAAAACTGGATAGATCTGTGTGGCTGAGTTCTTCGAATTTAAGTATCTTGTCTAAAGATAAGAAGCAAGGGGATATTCGCTTACGCAAATTTGTTCTCAATGTAACGCAGTTATTGAAACCTGAAATGACTGATACTTCTAAAGGGAGGGAATAGTAATGGATATGCAAGATCTAAATAGCCTTGTTGATGACCCTGGTAGTGTACCACTTCCCATTAGAATGGGCGCCATTATTGCTATTTTTGCTTTAGTGCTTTTCTTAGGGTTTAAACTGATGATTGTTGATCAATTCGATGAGCTTGAAGAAGTAGAAAATAAGGAAGTATCTTTAAAGCAAACTTTTGAGAAAAAACAAGAAAAGGCCAGTCAGTTACCTGCTTACGAAAAACAACTGGAAGAAATGCGTTTTTCATTTGGAACATTGGTACGCCAATTACCAAGTGAGACTGAAATCCCAGGGTTAATACTAGATATTTCTGAGAAGGGTATTTTCCATGGTTTGGATATTGACTTATTCCAGCCAGGTGCTGAAACACGCAAAGAGTTTTATGCTGAAAAACCAATCACATTAAAAGCGCGTGGTAACTATGCGCAACTTGCTGCATTTGTAAGTGATATATCAGGTCTTTCACGGATTGTTACCATTGATAATATTAGTCTATCACCTTCGGGAGAAAAGAAGTTAGCGATGACAGCAACTATCAAGACCTATCGTTATCTTAGTGAAGGGGGTGATGAGTCATGATAATCAACAAAAAAATGCAAATACATAATTTACGAAAGTATGGTTTACAGAGTCTTACATGGCTAATGGCGGCAAGCTTTTTAGTAGGATGTAACTCAAGCAAAGAAGAGGAACTCGAAGGTTACTTGGCTAGTGTTAAAAGTCGAGCAGCTAAACCTATTGAACCTATTCCAGCTATCAAGCCATACCTCCGCTTTGTATACCCTGAGCAAGATATTGATCCTTTTGATGTGTCAATATTAGCCCCCGTGGTTAGTGCTATTTCTGAAGTCAAAAGAATTGAGAATGGTCTTGAAATTGATACCACGAGAATACCTGAGTTTTTAGAAGGCTTTCCATTAGATAGCCTGCAAATGGTAGGTACGGTGCATCGAAAAGGTGAGCTATGGGGGTTAATTAAAATCCCCGATGGTGGCATCCAAAGAGTAAGGAAAGGTAACTATCTAGGTAAAAACTTTGGCAAAGTTAGCAAAGTGACTGAGGCAAAAATAAAACTAAATGAAATTGTCCCCAATGGTTTTGGTGGCTATAAACCCAGAGAAAATGCAATTGCATTAAAGTTTTGATCCTTTGTTTGATCACTCTGATAGTTAAAAGCTAAAAAAGTAGCTGCTTCGTGTGGCTGAGTAGCTATAAACCCAAATAATAAAAATTATAGAAAATAGGTAACAACATGAAAACAATAGATAGTCTATTGAAGTTAGCACTACTACCTGCAGCAATAAGCATGGCAACGAATGCTAGTGCTTTACAGCTAACAGGAATAAATTCATCCGCTTCGAAAAGTGTGTCTGAAGTTGTGTTTAATTTCGACACGACGGCAACAACGCCAAAAGGTTTCATGTTGCAGAATCCACCTAGATTAGTTCTCGATTTTTACGAAGCCGACTTTAAAAAGTCTATGCGTAAACAGTTTGCTGGTAAAGGCAATATCAAACAGATTCAACTTGCACAGGCGGGTAAGCGCGTGCGAGCAACGATAACACTGGCTAAGTCAGCACAATATATCACCGAGAAGCAAGGTCATTATTTACGATTGAAAGTACTATCTTCACAACAGCAAGGTGCATCTGCAAAGAGCAACCGTGACTGGGTTAATAAGATGGTTAAAGTGCCAGCAAAAAGAAAGACTCAAATGAAGACTGTTTCGAGGCCATTGCCTCGGACTATCCCTCGGCAACAGGCTAAAAAGGCAGTTGTAATTCCTGAAGTTGCATCTTATAAACCGGCAAGACCTACGCGGCCTGTTGTAGCTCAGGGCTATACAAGTATTATGGGTAATCAGAGATCACGACCTGTTAACAGCATCGTACATAGTCATCCTGTGGTAAAACGTCATTCACCTACTTCTCGTAGTGTGGGTCAAGTAGACTTCAGAAGAGATGAAAAAGGTAATGGGCGGATTATTGTCAACCTGCCTGATAACCGAGTTAAGGTAGAAACAAAAAAAACAGGAAATAGTGTAATCGCTACGATCAAGGGTGTGAGTGCAGGCCAAGGGCAGAAGAAATATGATGTATTGGACTTCGCTACACCTGTAAAGAATATTAATGTGGTTGGGCGTGGTGCAGACTCACAAGTTAAAGTGTATGTGCGTGGGGATTTCGACTATAGAACAGAGAGAAAAGGTAATCAGCTTGTCATATATGTGACAAAAGTTGATAAAAAGTCTACGGCTGAACAGCTAGCTAAAAAGAAAAAGCTTTATAAGGGTGACAAATTAACCTTGAACTTCCAAGATATTGAGGTGCGTTCTGTACTTCAGTTACTGGCTGACTTTACCGATAAAAATATTGTGGTTAGCGACACGGTTAAAGGGAGTATTACATTACGCTTGAAAGATGTTCCTTGGGATCAGGCAATGGATATTGTTTTGCGATCTAAAGGTTTGGGTATGCGTGAGAATGGTACCGTTATTTGGGTTGCCCCTGAAGCTGAGCTGTCAGCACGCGAAAACAGAGAGCTGGAGCAGCTACGCAAAAAGAAAACATTAGAGCCACTGATTACTGAATATATGGCAGTTAATTTTGCTAAAGCTTCAGAGCTAGTTGGTTTAATTAAAAAATCAACGGGGAAAGGTAATTCTTCACTACTGTCTAAAAGAGGAAGTATCTCGGTTGATGAAAGAACTAATACGGTTTTAGTTCACGACACGGTAGATCATGTCGAAGATATACGTTCAATGATCAAGACTTTGGATGTTCCAGTGCGTCAAGTCTCTATTGAGTCACGTATCGTAGTGGCCAATGATGAGTTTAGTAAAGAAATTGGTTCTAGGTTTGGTATTACAGGGCTAGCAGGTTTCAATAGTAGTCGTGGTTTGGCAACAGTTTCAGGATCAGCTAATGCCACTCAATCTATAGTGAGCACAGCAGCAGGTAACTTGAATACGACCGGTTCGGTATTTCCTGTAGGGATACCTGGACTTAATGATCGCTTAAATGTAAACCTTCCTGCGGCAGGTGCACCTCGTGTTGGCTTCTCGATTTTGAGCAAGGATTATTTAATAGACCTTGAGCTGTCAGCACTTCAAGCTGAGAGTAAAGGTGAGATTATTTCAACTCCTCGAGTCGTGACAACTAACCAAACTAAAGCGGTCATTGAGCAAGGTGTTGAAGTTCCGTTTTTACAAGCGTCATCTAGTGGTGCTGCCAATGTAGCCTTCAAAAAAGCGGTATTAAGTCTTGAGGTTACACCACAAATTACTCCAGAAGACCACGTTATTATGGATCTAAAGGTCAATCAAGATACTATCGGACGTGTCTTTAACGGTGTGCCAAGTATTAACACAAGAGCAGTGGAAACAACAATTCTGGTGGATAATGGTCAGACGGTTGTTCTAGGTGGTGTACATGAAGAAACCAACCAGAACGATGTGGATAAAGTCCCTATCTTGGGTGATTTGCCGATAGTTGGAAATATGTTCAAACATTCGCGTAAAACTACGGATAAACGTGAGTTACTGATCTTCGTAACGCCAAAAATTCTTGAGTAGTTAAAAACAGTTAACGAAACAGCAGCAAAATGTAGTAATAAAAAAGGCCAGTTAATCTGGTCTTTTTTATGTGTGATTGATTTTGCTAACTATTCGACTTGATAAATGACCGGGTTACTGGCATAACTCAGTTATTACTATTTATAAGTCAATGACAATGAAAAATATAATTCTTACGGGCCTCATGGGGGCAGGTAAATCAACGGTAGGGAGAGCATTGGCAAAGCGCCGAAAAATGCAGTTTTTTGATTCTGACCGTGTCATCGAAGAACGGACGGGAGTTGATATTCCGACTATTTTTGAGATCGAAGGTGAAGAGGGTTTTCGTGATCGTGAACAACAAGTGATTGCTGATCTAGTCGCTAAAGAAGGTGTGGTTATTGCTACAGGCGGTGGCAGTCTAATCCGTGAGGAAAACCGTGATTTGTTGAGCGTATCAGGAATTATAGTTTACCTACGAGCCACTCCCAAACAGCTATACTCAAGAATACGCTACGATAAAAGCCGCCCATTGATGCAAACTAGTGACCCCCTGCAAACATTAACAGGCATCCTTAAAGGCCGTGAGCAATTCTACATGGATACTGCTGATTTGATCATTAATACAGGAAAGCATCGCGTGAATTTAACGATAAAACAAATTGAGAATGGCTTAGAGCAATTAGGAGAATAATGCGATGTTACACACATTAATCGTAGCCTTGGGTGAGCGTAGTTACCCGATTCATATAGGGGAAGATGTACTCACTAATGCTGAACTGTTATTGCCCCATATACATGGTAAAAAAGTAGTTATTGTTAGTAATACGACAGTAGCACCGCTCTATATAAAGAAAGTTAAAGCATTATTGGCAAACTCAGAACTTGCTGTCGTAGAAGTCATATTGCCTGATGGTGAGCAATACAAGAATATGGAGACGTTACAGACGATCCTTACTCAAATGTTGGAGAGCCGTTGCGATCGTAAGACAACCGTCATTGCATTAGGTGGTGGTGTTGTCGGTGATATTACGGGTTTCTCAGCGGCTTGTTATCAGCGCGGTGTTAATTTTATTCAGATTCCAACGACCTTGTTATCGCAAGTGGACTCCTCTGTGGGGGGGAAGACGGGTGTTAATCATCCATTGGGTAAAAATATGATCGGTGCATTTTACCAGCCACAAGTGGTTCTAATTGACATTAATACTTTGGACACGCTAGACGACAGGCAGTTCTCAGCGGGAATGTCGGAGGTGATCAAATATGGACTGCTTTGGGATAGGGAGTTCCTTGATTGGCTCAATGACAATATGACCGCATTAATGGCTAGAGATAAAAGCTTATTGATACATGCGATTCACCGCTCTTGCGAAATAAAAGCAGAAGTGGTTGCCGAAGATGAACATGAATCAGGTGTTCGAGCGCTACTTAACCTAGGCCATACTTTTGGACATGCGATAGAAACAGCAATGGGTTATGGCGTTTGGCTACATGGCGAAGCAGTTGCTACAGGCATGGTGATGGCTGCTCAGCTTTCTCAATCTATGGGTTGGTTATCTGAAGAAGATGTAGATTACACCCGTGCCATTATGAAAAAAGCCAATTTACCGATTGAGCCACCTGAAGAAATGACTTCAGTGCAATTCAACGAAATAATGTCGGTTGATAAAAAAGTCCTGGATGGTGTACTCAGGCTAATCTTAATGAAGCAGTTAGGCAAAGCGGCGGTAACCAGTGATTTTGACCATCAAGCTTTACAGGATTTATTATCAGTATAAACAGGGATGACACATGAGAAAAAGCTACGCTGCACATCCAGAACAATCAAGGGGGCGACGATTTAAAGAGTCGGCACCTACTTATCGTAGTGAATATCAGCGTGATCGTGATCGAATTATTCATTCCACAGGTTTTCGCCGTTTAGAATACAAAACTCAAGTGTTTGTTAATCACGAAGGTGATTTATACCGTACGAGGCTGACGCATTCTCTGGAAGTCGCACAAATAGCACGAGCGATTGCCAGAACAATGGGGCTGGATGAAGATTTAACAGAAGCTATTTCACTTGCTCATGATCTTGGCCATACGCCTTTCGGCCATGCGGGTCAGGATGCACTCAATGCTTGTAATAAAAAGTTTGGCGGGTTTGAACACAATTTGCAGTCGTTACGAGTGGTTGATTGGTTAGAATCTAGTTACGCTGACTTTCAGGGGTTAAACCTAACCTTTGAAGCGCGCGAAGGCATCTTAAAGCATTGCAACTTGAAACATGCCGAAGCATTAGGTGATGTAGGTGAGCGGTTTATCAATAAAACGCAACCTTCTTTAGAAGCGCAGCTAACCAATTTTGCGGATGAGATTGCTTACAATAATCATGATATTGATGATGGTTTGCGGTCGGGTTTGATCCGTATTGAAGATATGCGTGAAGAGGTCGAGCTATTTGCTGAATCCTATGATCAAGTGATGTGGAAATATCCAAGCCTAACAGGGCGTAAGGCCATACATGAGACTATTCGACGGATTATTGGTATGTTGGTTGTTGATCTTACCGAAACCAGTGAACAAGCTATCGAATCGTCTGGAGTAAGTACTATTGATGATGTCCGAATGCAGCCACAAGCGCTTATTGGTTTTAGTGAGTCTCTTCAAAAAAGCAATCGTCAGCTGAAGCGCTTTCTGCGTGAAAACTTATATTATCATCATAAAGTGTACCGCATGACCCGCAAGGCACAGCTAGTTATAGAGGGTTTATACAATGCTTTTTTGGATGACCTCAAGTTATTACCACCAGAACACCAAGCTTTGGCAAAAGCCTATCACAAAGAAAAAGGTGAAACGGGTAAAGCATTAGCGGTCATTGATTATATTGCAGGAATGACAGATCGATACGCTAGAGCGGAATTTAAACGCTTATATGAGATTAATTGAATCTAGAATCCTTCGTAGAGATGTTGCATGCAACGTCTCTACCATAGGTGGATAAGAATCAATTACTTAATAGTAGCTGGAAGAGGTCAATTGAGGAATCTAGTACATCAACCAGGTTGAAGTTCTTATTTAAGCCTTTTTAGTTGTATTTTGATCGGCTAAGACATAAGAAAATTTAATTGTTTCAATAGTCTGCATTTACATGAAGGGAGGTGTCTGTTACAATACCTAGCAACTTTGCTGTTCTTGCGACATATTAGTGTCTATAAGCCTATTTTAACAAATATTAGCTTTCTGTTTTTCGCAATAGCAAAGTTCTCATGGTGGGCGCATGATGCTAAGAAATAGAGTTTCACTCTACTTACTTCAAAATAACTGTTCAATTCTTCCTGATAGGTCAACCTATTCGCTATTTTAGGCTATTTGCTTATTATTTAGTTTGATGTTGCTTGAAATCAGATAGAACATTATTCATAGGCTACACTTTTAAAACAAACGATGAGACTTTTGCATGGGTCTCACTATAAAATACATAAGGGATCTGTTGTGTTGCTGGGCCTCAAAGCTTTATTCCAATCTATGTTAGGAAGCGTGCGTGACTTGCTGCCTATCATTCTGGTTATCGCATTTTTTCAAATTTTTGTCATAAAACAACCTGTGCCTGATTTAGTCGGTCTGATTACGGGTGTCTTTTTAGTTATTCTGGGGCTTACCTTTTTTATCTATGGTCTGGAAATGGGATTATTCCCGATTGGGGAAAGCATGGCGCAAGCTTTTGCTAAGAAAGGTAGTGTTTTTTGGTTGCTGTTATTTGCATTTGCATTGGGTTTTGGTACCACAATAGCAGAACCTGCATTAATAGCGGTTGCTGATGAAGCGGCACAAATAGCCGCAGATGGAAAAATAATCCTGGCAACAAAAGAAGCAGAAGAGAGTTACTCGCTGGGCTTACGAGTGACTGTTGCTTTTTCGGTGGGAGCCGCTATTGTGCTGGGTGTTTTGCGTATTCTAAAAGGCTGGCCGCTACATTACATCATCATAGCGGGCTACGTCATGGTCGTTTCGATGACTTTCTTTGCACCTGATTTTATAATAGGCATAGCCTATGACTCGGGGGGAGTTACGACTTCAACCATTACGGTTCCTCTTGTGACCGCTTTAGGCGTAGGCTTGGCCTCCAATATAAAAGGGCGTAATCCAATGGTTGATGGTTTTGGATTAATAGCATTTGCTTCATTATTGCCCATTATCTTTGTAATGATGTACGGGATGGTGATCTGATGTTGGATTGGCTTCTAGAGTTCTTACAAGCGTTTACAGGCACTTTACGAGATGTTTTACCTATTGCTGTGGTTTTATTTGGTTTTCAGTATTTAGTGATTCGTAAACCCTTACCTAATTTTCGTAAGGTAGTCATCGGATTTTTCTATGTATTACTGGGGCTTACTTTTTTCTTGCAAGGCTTAGATCAGGCATTATTTCCCCTTGGTCGGTTAATGGCAGAACAATTAACTGATCCATCGTTTATTTATCAGGGTCTGTCCGAAATTCCTAACATTGTGCATTGGTCTGATTACTATTGGGTGCTAGTGTTTGCATTTGCTATCGGTTTTAGTACCACTATTGCTGAGCCCTCATTAATGGCCGTTGCTATCAAAGCCTCACAGGTTTCGGGTGGTGCTGTTAGTATTTGGGGGTTACGGATAGCCGTTGCGATAGGTGTCGCAGTAGGTATCTCGTTAGGAGCCTGGCGAATCATTACAGGCTACCCTCTGCACTATTTTATTGCGGCAGGATATGCGATTGTAGTCATTCAAACCCTTGTATCATCAAAAATGATTATTGCTTTAGCGTATGATTCAGGGGGTGTAACCACTTCCACCGTAACCGTACCGCTTGTAGCGGCATTGGGTTTAGGCTTAGCAGAGAAAGTACCAGGTCGTAATGTACTATTGGATGGCTTTGGCTTAATTGCTTTTGCGAGTCTGTTCCCTATCATGAGTGTTTTGGCTTATGCGAAACTATCAGAATATAAAGCTCGACGTGTCTTAAAGGATCAGGACGAGCAAAGTGAGAACGTCGATAAAAAAGAAAAGTCTAACAATGAGCCCAACAGTGATGATGACGAGATAGCACTTAGTAAGGTTAGGAGAGAAACACATGCACTTTAAATTATTAATTGCCTTTGTGAATGATGAAAAAACAGATGTTGTTATCGATGCCGCTAAAGAAGCGGGGGCAACAGGAGCAACTATTATTAGTAACGCTCGTGGTGAAGGTATTAAAGAAGCAACCACTTTCTTCGGCCTGCAACTAGACACCGCTAGAGATATGATATTGCTTCTGGTTGAAAAGCATTTGAGCCGTGAAGTATTGGAAGTGATAGAATCTGTAGCTGAGTTTGATACTTCAAGTGGTGCAGGTATCGCCTTTCAAATTGATGTGGAAGATGCGGTTGGAGTAACCAAACAAATTGAGGTTATATCTGAAGTTATTGAGGAAAAGCTATGAGTAAAATCATGCGAGTAAGAGATGTCATGAACACTGAAGTTAAGAGGGTGAATGGCAAGGATACATTGCAAGATGGTTTGAAAAAAATGAGTGCCTGTTGCTCACGTGTGTTAATTGTCAACAAACGACATGATGATGATGAATACGGAATCGTTTGCATGGCAGATATTGCTAAAAAAGTGATTGCTCATGATAAAAGCCCCGAACGAATCAATATTTACGAAGTGATGTCTAAACCTGCTGTTTGCGTAAAAGATAGTATGGATATTCGTTATTGTGCCAGATTATTTCGTCAGTTTGGTCTGCACTCTGCTCCCGTTAGCAATGAAGAGGGGGAAATAATTGGCATAGTGGGTTATGACGATATGGTTTTTAAGGGTTTGATGAAAGATATCACTGAAGCAGATCTCTAACGTTTGCATTTATTTCAACCTAGAAAATACAAGTTGTAACGTCTTCACTCAATAAGTGAATGACTTTACTGCACATATCTAATTACTTATCAAAAAGTTAGTAGTTATTACAGCCAGTTAGCAAAACCTTCAGGTAAACCTTTAGCTTCGAAATCACTGGATAAGCTCTCATCATCCACTACTTGTTTTAAGTCCTTAATACGCTTTTCGTCCAATGGGTGAGTACTAAAAAAAGGCGATGTATCATCAGAACCGTTTTTAACAGAAATCTTATGCAAGGTATCGAACAATTCTGTTGCACCTGATACCGTTCTGTAAAGCTTGTAAACACCTTCCAAGCCTTCTTTATCAGCAGCAGATTCCATGCTTCGACTAAAGTGAAGTTGTGTATAAAGCCCTGCTTGTCCGAGCAGGTCGCTATTAGAATAGCCTAGAAGGTACTTTATCCCCGTTTGTATCGCGATGTTTTGCCCTGCTGCACGTATGGGGTGGCGAAGTTTCACATGTGCCATTTCATGGGCTAACAACATGGCTAAGCTATTCTCATTAGGAAGTATTTCCAGTAATCCGCGATAAATGAAAATATGCCCGCCTAAGGTTGCGTAAGCATTTTCTACCTTTTCGGATTCATAATGGATGCTGATATGCATCCCTTCAGGTAAATCCATATTCGCTTCTAACCCAGATACGATGGACTCTAAGTAGTCTTGGATAGCTTGGTAATCAGGGTCAATAGCTTCGGGCTTTTCATATAGCTCACTGATGCTTACTTCTTGTTGATAAGGGATGAGTGAGGCTAGCCATGCTCCTGAACGACCAAATAACCATGCGCTAACAACAAGTACTACTGTAATAACTGAGAATAACTTTATAAAAGTAACAAGAGGATGAGCGTGGCTGGTATTGATACCTTCTTTAGGTTGAGGGTTATGATAACTATTCATCTTTAGCTCATTGAGTCGTTGTTGCTACATTCGAAGCAACTGCTTGTGATGATGGAATTAGTGCGGTGCCATAGGCTAATACTTCAACAGAGCCAATACTCTTACCAGAGCCTTTGAAAATAGAAACGGTCTCATATTTGACGTTTAGAACAAGAGCCGCATGCTTTTCCTTAGCCATTTCCTTCATGCGCAGTAGTGCTTCGCGTCGTGAGCGATCCAGTAATGTCTCATAAGAGGTGATAGGCCCGCCGAAGAACGCATGTAATAGAGCAAGAAAGCGTTTAAAATAATCGACGGATATGGTTACATTACCCATCACTAATTCATGTTGAAAATGACCTTTAGGAGCTGTTTTGAGATTAACTGCGGGCAAGCTGTTAAGGGCATGCTCCCTTTTTATAATGGATTGATAATGTCGTTTCTCACGATAACTACCGATCAAATAGGCAACAATAAGCAAACCAATAACATAAATAAGCTGGAAAGATCCCCCGCTCATTCTGTGGCTTCCAATTGCACCGCTGTGCCATAAACGTAAATTTCTGCTGCGCCTTGAGTAATACTAGAAGTAGAAAAGCGTACATTTAAAATAGCATTGGCTTCTACTGACTTCGCTTGCTGGAGCATTCTGTCCATTGCCTCTTCACGGGACTCTTGCAGTAACTCGGTATAGCTGGTCAACTCCCCTCCAAATAAGTTTTTGATGGAAGACAAAAGGTCACGACCTGCATGTTTAGCCCGAACTGAGCTGCCTTGTACCAATCCAAGATGTTTTACAATTTTCTTACCAGGCATGCTTTCTAAATTAGTTATATCCATTATGTTTTCCCTTAGACGCCTTTGTGTGGCTGCTACTTAATGTTTCCTACTTTTCTCGACAAAATTAGGGGAGATGAAGCTGCCTTCTACTTCTCGATAGGTTTTTACTAGTGTGTTTAAATGTTCAGGAATGCGTTTTTTTAAATCTCGCATCAAAAAGCGGTAAGCAGGTTTATGGTGTGGCATATTAAATTGATCGGCGAGATAGGCCGCTTCGATGGAGTAAAGAATATGCCCCCAATATTGCGTTCCCTTAATTTCGGCATTTGACCAAAGCAGCATGGTTTTTTCGAAAGGTTCTTTTAGCTCGACTTCTTTTTGACTAAACACATTCATCGTATCTTTATTCTGCCTAGTAGTAATAATGACTTTTAACATCTGATTAAGACTTGTACGCAGGCTAGCATCATATTTTTCGAGGTAGCCCAACAAGCTTTGTGTTGTCTCCTGGGTGAAACTATAAATGGTTATCGGCTTAGTTGTTTTTTTAGAGTGATATTTCTTATTTAAGTCTCGTCGAGCATTAATCAGACTTTCTTCTAGCAAGCCTGCGGTATCCCCCAGCTTTTTATGGGCTCTTTTTCGGCTATTAACAATTTTTGCATGTAGGACTTTTGCACGTTCATAAAACTGATTCTTAACGGCCAAAGCGCTTTGTGTGGTGGCAGAAAAAATCATCGCGCCGCGAATTTCTAGTTTAATTTTTTTATACAGCTCGTTTTGAAGCTTACTCTCTTCTGAAAAAGTCTCTAACATGCCTTGTAATAAAGGCTCATGATTTTTGTGTTTTGGTTTCAAGCTGTTAAGTTTAGCGACCATCTTGTCCAGGCCTTCACGGCTAGCATGTAGCTGTCTGTATTCTTGTCCTAGCGGCTTATAGGTTTGGTCAATAAAGCTATACTCGTCTAGGTTTAGCTCCTGTTTTAGTTGGAAATCACTCTTTGCAGTTCGATAGTTGGATGCCCAAGAGAAAAGCTTTACGCCAATCAGTAATGAGACAACAAAAATTCCACCGACAATCATGAGTAACAGTAAGGCACGATTATCTTTAGATAACGATTTAGTAACTGAAGGTTTGCGAAAATAAAGCACGGTAGTGACCATTAAAGCGATCACAATAACTAGGAACAATCCCTGAACAAAGGCAGGAAAATCAATCATGGTGGGTAATAATCCAGTGGAGTGGCTTAAACTATAACAAGTTACAGCGTGTCTGTAACTTGTTGCTTTATACTTCGGTAGTCATTTTAGGGCAAGTTATTCATTCGGAGTTAACCAATGTTCCCCATAAATCATGCTGACTACTATTGGTAATATCGACTTCAACAAACTGTCCTGGCTCTAACTCAATACCTTCTATCAGTACTTGCCCATCGATTTCGGGGGCATCAGCATAACTGCGGGCTATGGTTAAATTGTCTTCAGTGTCATCGGTCAATACCACCATCCTCGTACCGACTCTTTTCGCTAGTTTTGAGGTGCTAATGTCAGCTTGTACTTCCATAAAGCGTTCTAGTCTTTCTTCTTTAAGTTCATCGGGCACAGGGTTTGCTAGATCATTAGCTGATGCGCCGTCGACGGGTGAGTAGGTAAAGCAACCTACACGGTCAAGCTGTGCTTCTTGTAGAAAGTCTAATAACATTTGGAAGTCTTCTTCGGTCTCGCCAGGAAAACCTGTGATAAAAGTACTTCTCACCACAATATCTGGGCAGATCTCACGCCACTTTTGAAGGCGGGTTATGATTTTTTCCGCATGCGCGGGTCTCTTCATCGCCTTTAATAAACTAGGGCTAGCATGTTGGAAAGGGATATCTAGATAAGGAAGTATTTTACCCTCCGCCATCAGAGGAATAAGGTTGTCGACATGAGGGTAGGGGTAAACATAATGCATTCTTACCCAGATACCTAAGTCTCCTAAGGCTTCCGTTAGCTGTTGAATATGCGTTTTTATGGGGCGGCCTTGCCAGAAGCCTGTACGGTATTTGGTGTCTAATCCATAAGCGCTAGTGTCTTGCGATACCACTAACAATTCTTTTACACCGGCATTAGCCAGGTTCTCGGCTTCTTGTAGAACGTCGCCAATAGGATAGCTGGATAGCTTGCCACGCATGGACGGAATAATACAAAAAGAACAACTATGGTTACAACCTTCCGATATTTTTAGGTAAGCGTAGTGTTTGGGTGTTAGCTTAATCCCTTGTGGAGGCACAAGGTCTGTATAAGGGTCATGTGGGGCGGGTAGGTGTTTGTGTACCGCACTCATTACCTCTTCATAAGCATGTGCGCCTGAAACAGCTAATACTTCTGGGTAAGCGGCTAATACTTTATCGGAGTCGGCTCCTAAACATCCCGTTACAATAACCTTTCCATTTTCATTAAGCGCTTCACCGATGGTATCTAGTGATTCTTGTACGGCTGAATCAATAAAGCCACAGGTGTTTATTACAACCATATCGGCTTGATCATAATCTGGGGCTATCTCATAACCTTCCGTTTTCAACTGCGTAAGAATGCGCTCGGAATCAACTAATGCTTTGGGGCAGCCAAGGCTAACGAAGCCAATTCGCTTTGGGGTTTGTTTTTGGGGTGATGTGGAGTCAGTGGTTGTTTTCATAAAATCAGGGGCGGGATTAGACAAGCGGTGAGTTTAGCAGATAGCTCTTTAATATATGAATAAAGAAATGACTATCCTTCAATAGTGCTTAGGGGGTATTTAAGATACAAGATATGGTAGGTTGATAAAGAGAGGCTGTAATTTCTTATTCACAGGCTGAGTGAAGAAAGCTTTGCTTTAAGTGAAAGGTCTTGAAAATCTTGCGGGCTAGATATTGACATTAGTAAGTTATTGATAAGTATTCATTTGTTTGGTTGTGTATGAAAATTAGCCAATCTGATAGAGGGCTTTATTTACCGTCTTTTCGAGCAGATATAATAGACTTATGCACAGAGTTATACACAAAAAATGTGTATAACTGGAATAGAGCCTTATACCATACAGTTTACGTAATATTTTCTTCGCTAATCCCTTAGCAGATTTTTCATGAACGGGAAATTAATCCAGATGAAAGGTGGTATAAATATTTAACTGTTTTTTTAAAAATAAGTTCTTTGGAATAATGATTATGAGACCTTTGCATGAACCTAAATTCCTCAGTTAACCGCTTCCAGCATTGAATAAACTACTGATAGTATTAAAGTAAGAAGCTTTATCTATCTTCACTTACAGAGTGAAGGCGCTACAGCCTATAGAGCAACCCTGCTGAAGCTTCTAAGTTTCGCTAAAGCTCAACTAAGTCTTCGGCTGACTGGCTATGTAAAAAAACTCATTAAGGATCAACCATTAATTCCTTTTTTTACTACGCCATTCAACCGAAGAGAATCACTCTATAGGCAGTCTAACTGAGGATTTTAGGATGAAAGGATGGCGAGAGAAAAATGAGCGTAATTTTCTCTATTTTTGCTAAAAAAGAGGGTAATAGCCGAGCTTTTAGCAGAAATAGAGGAAATTCAAGCCATTTTTATTCGTCATGCCTTTCGTGCAAAGGTCTCATTATATCCATTATGAACCCACAGAATAACAAGCGGAAGGTGGAATAATTAGAGAAAATCGGTAGAATGTCTGCATTTGCTACATGTTGTCTGCGACAGTCGTAGCTCATATTTATTTTATTTCTCTCAAGGAGCTCATTATGTCTAAACAACACCCGATTGTTGTTGTTACAGGTTCGTCTGGTGCTGGAACTACGTTTGTAAAACGTGCATTTGAAAACATCTTCCGTCGTGAAGGTATCAATCCTGCTATTATCGAAGGCGATAGCTTCCATAGCCTTAGCCGTACTGAGTTTAAGGCTGAAGTAGAAAAAGCTGAAGCAGCTGGTAATAATAATTTCAGTCACTTTGGGCCAGAAGCCAATGATTTTGTTGCTCTTGAAAGCCTGTTCTCTGACTACGGAAAAACAGGTTTAGGAAAGAAACGTTATTATTTACATAATGATGACGAGGCTGCTGAGCACAACACCCGCTTAGGTTGTGACAAAGCCTCTGGAGAGTTTACGCCGTGGGAAGATGTAGAAGCAGGAACTGATATCCTTTTCTATGAAGGTTTACACGGCATGGTACAAGGTGAAGGTTATGATGTTGCTTCACAAGTTGATTTAGGAGTAGGCGTTGTTCCTAGCGTAAACCTTGAGTGGATTCAGAAAATCCATCGCGATAATGCAGAGCGTGGATACTCAGAAGAAGCTATCGTTGATACGATTATGCGTCGTATGCCTGATTATATGAATCACATTACGCCACAATTCTCACGTACGGATATTAACTTCCAGCGTGTACCAACAGTTGATACTTCAAACCCCTTTATTGCTCGCGATATTCCAACGGCTGATGAAAGCTTTGTAGTTATTCGTTTTAAAGATCCTGCTAAATGCAATGTGGATTTCCCGCATCTTCTTAACATGATTGGTGATTCATTTATGTCTCGTAGAAACACCATTGTTGTACCTGGTGGCAAGATGAGCATGGCTATGGAGATTATTCTTACTCCAATTATTCACAGAATGATTGAGAACAAAGGCTAATTCACTACCTGAATCCGTGCTTCAATGCGGATAACAGGGCGCAAGATATTGGTTTAACACAGTATTTTAAAATATTAGCTTCCCCCTTCGTTTAGTGAGCACTACTGTACTCAATTATACTTTAGTGCAGGCAGGTATTTTAAACCCGTTATAAATCAATAGCTTGTGTCCTGTGCCGTAGTGAATTAACGGACTTCAGGTACTAGTTATGATAAGCACCCATTCCCATCTTCAATTAATATTTACACGTGCAATGCAGGTAACTTATCTTTATCAGCTTGATTAGCTCTCGGCTCACCACCATCAAAACTTAATTGCCACTCTAGGTTATTTCTGGAAGTTGCATTTTCAAGTGCGACCTCACGACTAATTTCCCCTTTGTTAAATAACTCAAGTAGTGACTGGTCAAAGCTTTGCATGCCTTCACTCGATCCTTTTTCGACTAATTCATTAAGTTGTTGGAGATTCCCTTTGCGAATAGTTTCACTAATAAAGGGCGTATTCATTAGCACCTCTGTTGCTAATACCACACCGCCACGCGTATTAGGCACTAACTTCTGGGCTACGATGCCTTTGAGGTTTAGCGATAAATCCATCAAGACACGATGTTTTTGTTCAGCGGGAAACATATACAAAATACGCTCCATGGCTTGAGTAGTATTGGTTGCATGCAAGGTTGAGATTGCTAGGTGTCCCGTATCTGCAAAGCCCATCACGGCTTCCATGGTTTCAGTATCTCGTGTTTCACCAATCATAATGACATCAGGAGCTTCGCGCATAGCTTCACGCATCGCATTTTTATAACTAAGCGTATCAAAACCTATTTCACGTTGACCAATAATGGATTTGTTATGGGTAAAAGCGAATTCAATGGGGTCTTCAATGGTTAGAATATGGCCTGCATGTAGATTGTTTCTGTATTGAATTAACGATGACATCGAAGTAGATTTACCCGAGCCAGTAGCCCCCACAAACAAAATCAAACCTTCACTTCCCATTACCATTTTCTTTAAGATAGCGGGCATGCCTAATTCATCAGGGTTTTTAATTTCGCTTCGGATATGGCGAATAACCATAGAAACTTCTCCGCGCTGGTAATAGACGTTCACTCTAAAACGACCTATGTCCTTAACAGAAAGCCCCTTGTTCATTTCCTTGATTTGTTGGAATTCTTCCCACTCCAGTTCATTGAGTAAGTCTTTAGCAAGAACAGCGATAGACCCTGGTGTCATGATATCTTTGGTGAGGTGTTCCATTTTTCCCATGACTTTCAAGCTCGCATAAGCACCTGTCGTCAGGTACAAGTCAGAGGCATCACGTTTAACCATTTCGTCTAAATAAGGAGATATTTTCATGATTAGGGTTCTCTTAATAATCGTAGCTAACGGATTCTACCGACATCTCTTCTGTTCCCTTGAAGACGTCAGAGGCTTTGGCATTGCGACCGTTTAGTTTGAGCTGCAAACGTAAATCATTAATGGAGTCTGCATGTCGTAAGCCTTCCTTTTGATCAATGATCTTGGAATCAATGAGTCGGAATAGTGTTTGATCAAACGTGCACATACCGATTTCATTAGACTTGGAAATGAGTTCTTTCATTCCTGACACATCACCTTTTAAAATAAGATCACTCATATGGGGTGAGTTGATCAGCACTTCTACCGCAGGTACGCGCCCATGACCGTTTGAGCGCCTTACTAATCGCTGAGAAACCACCGCTTTCAAATTCATCGACAAGTCCATTAGTACTTGGCTACGACGTTCTTCTGGAAAGAAATTGATAATACGATCTAATGCCTGGTTGGTATTGTTTGCATGTAATGTCGTCATACAAAGATGCCCTGTTTCTGCATAATTAATGGCGTATTCCATGGTTTCACGATCTCGAATCTCACCTAACAAGATGACATCAGGTGCTTGTCGCAATGTATTTTTAAGAGCAATCTCATAGTCCGCAGTATCAACACCAATTTCACGTTGAGTCACAATAGATTTGATATTTTCGTGGCTGAATTCGATAGGGTCTTCAATAGTGACGATATGGTTTGCAGAGTTTTCATTACGATGACCTATCATTGATGCCAATGTTGTTGACTTACCCGAACCTGTAGAACCAACAATAATGATGAGCCCTCTACTGGTTTGAGTGAGTTCCTGCATAATCGGTGGTAATCCCAAATCCTTAAACTTGGGTATATCTTTAGGGATATGTCGCAACACCATACCTGCACATTCTTGTTGAGTGAAAGCATTGACACGAAAGCGTGCTACTCCAGGTAAACTAATAGAAAAGTTACACTCCATATCACGTTCAAAAGACTTGAGATGTCGATCATTCATTATTGAACGCACCAATGCTCTTGATTGATCAGCCGTTAGCTTCTCATCTGCCAATGGCTGAACTTGATTGTTTAGTTTAATACTTGGTGGAGCCTCAGCCGTTATAAACAAATCCGAGCCTTTCCTTTCCAACATGGCATGTAACATGTTGTGCACGTACTGTGTGGCGCTATCACGATCCATAGGTTTACTGTGCTCCTACTTGTTGCATTAAAGCTTCAGGGCTATCTGCTTTCTTAATAGCATCTTCGCGAGTGATATCACCTGTCATGATTAAGTCTCTGAGACTTTGGTCTAATGTCATCATGCCGTCGCTAGAACCTGTCTGCATGGTTGATTTCATTTGTGGAATCTTGTTTTCTCTGATCATGCTACGAATAGCACGAGTACCAATTAATATTTCATGAGCAGCCACACGACCACCACCGACTTTCTTCAATAGGCTCTGTGAGATAACGGCTTGTAATGATTCTGAAAGCATCGCGCGAATCATGTCTTTTTCAGCAGCGGGGAACACATCAATGATTCTGTCGATGGTTTTTGGTGCACTGGTCGTATGCAAAGTACCAAAGACCAAGTGACCTGTCTCAGCTGCCGATAGTGCTAAACGTATCGTTTCAAGGTCACGCATTTCACCTACCAAAATAGTGTCAGGGTCTTCACGTAACGCGGATCTAAGTGCGGCATCAAAACCTTGTGTATCACGATGTACTTCTCGTTGGTTTACAAGGCTCTTTTGGCTTTTATGTACGAATTCTATAGGGTCTTCGATAGTCAAAATATGCCCATGCTCAACTGCATTTTTATAATCAACCATAGCCGCTAGCGTGGTTGATTTACCCGAACCTGTTGGGCCTGTTACTAATACTAATCCACGCGGCATCATGGCTAGTTTTTTGAAGATAGTAGGAGCATTTAAAGCTTCTAAGGTAAGAATGTCACTAGGAATGGTACGAAATACAGCCGCTGCACCACGGTTTTGATTGAATGCGTTTACACGAAAGCGAGCTACGCCTGGCAACTCAAACGAGAAATCGGTTTCCCACTTTTCTTCATAATCACGACGCTGGTTGTCGTTCATAATGTCGTAGACCATGCTATGCACTTGTTTGTGATCCATTTCTGGCATGTTAATCCGACGCATATCGCCATCAACTCGGATCATGGGTGGAAGACCTGCAGAAAGGTGTAAATCAGAGGCATTATTTTTAACGCCAAAGGCAAGAAGTTGTGTAATATCCATGGGGTAGTTATTCTCTTTTTTATTGTTATTTTTTTAAGCAAACATATCACATGAAGCAGACAATCTGTGACCATCTCCAGACAATCGGCAAGCAAATAAGCGAGGCTGAAGCTCAATATGCTCGTGAACCACAGGGTGTAACCTTGTTAGCCGTGAGTAAGCGACACCCTGTCAGTGCAATAGAGGAAGCCATCCAGTGTGGGCAAACTCAGTTTGGGGAGAACTATGCACAAGAAATGCATGAGAAAGCTCAGCAACTGAGTGTATTAGGCTACTCTCATCTTGAATGGCACTATATTGGCCCCATTCAATCGAATAAGACTCGTATTATTGCAGAAACAGCAGCATGGGTTCACTCGATAGACCGTTTAAAAATAGCGCGGCGTTTAAGTGAACAAAAGCCTGATGATAAGCCCGCTATCAATGTCTGTTTACAAGTGAATATAAGTGACGAAGACACTAAGTCAGGCGTATCTTTGTCCGAATTATCTGCATTAGCTGAAGGTGTTCAATCACTTTCTGGGGTCTCTTTGCGGGGGTTAATGGCGATACCTGTTGCAACAAATAATGTTGAAGAGCAACGCCAAGCCTTTGCGAAAGTGCGCAAAGCTATGGAAGGATTAAATCGGCAAGGTTATAATTTAGATACCTTATCAATGGGAATGACGGGCGATATGCAAGCGGCTATCGCAGAAGGTGCCACCCTTGTTCGCATTGGCACGGCTATTTTCGGTATACGAGAAAACAAGAAGCAATAGAGAGAGACCTTTGCACGAAAGATATGACGGATATAGCAAGCTTAATAATTGAGTTGACCGTTTTGATAAAACGGCAAGCTCACTAAAAAATGGCTTGAATTTTTCTCTCGCCATCCTTTCATGCAAAGGTCTCAAAAAGGATTATATATGAGCAAAATACTAACCTTCATAGGTGCAGGTAATATGTCACGCAGCTTGATAGCGGGACTTATTCAAGATAAAACCACTTTTGAGCTTCGTGTATCAGACCCAGATGAACACCAGCTTGATACTATTAAATCAAACTGGCCAGTGGTAACGACGTTTACTGACAATCGTCAGGCCTGTAAAGACAGTAGTATTGTGGTGATTGCCGTTAAGCCACAGATTCTCCCCATGGTTTGTGAAGCACTTAACGGAACGTTCTCAGCCAACAAGCCTTTGATTATTTCAATTGCTGCGGGCGTGCGAGAAGCTACTATTAATCATGCTTTAGGGGGTAGTTTCCCTATCGTAAGATGTATGCCGAATACCCCAGCTCTAGTTCAGGCAGGTGCAACGGGGTTATATGCTAATGAGCTGGTAAATGAAGAGCAGCATAGTGAAGCTGAAGCTATTTTGCGTGCTGTTGGTATTACACTATGGTTTGAAGGTGAGGAGCAGCTGGACACCGTAACAGCGGTTTCTGGAAGCGGCCCAGCTTATTTTTTCTTGGTCATGGAGGCCATGCAAAAATCTGCACAAAGCCTTGGGCTCAATAAAGAAGAAGCCCGATTATTAGTCTTGCAAACTGCTATGGGAGCCTCCAAACTAGCGCTCGAAAGTGAGGATGATGCAGCAACGCTTCGAGAAAGAGTGACCTCTAAAGGTGGTACGACAGAAGCTGCATTAAAAGTACTGAACGAGGGTGGCTTGAGTGATTTATTTCACCAAGCATTGAGTGCAGCCGAAGAGCGTTCGAAAGAATTGGCACAAACCTAAGGAATCTGAACAACTCATGAGCTTCCTTAAGGCCTGAATCTGTGACTTCAATACGGATTCAGGTAACACTTATTGATCGAGACTTGCACATGCAAAGGTCTCAAATACTGTAAACCAGAAATAAAAGGAGAGACTCTACATGTCTGCACTACAAGAAATACTCGTATTTCTCATTGATACCTTATTCAATTTATACATTTCGTTTCTAGTTATACGCATGTTACTAGGTCTTGCCCGTGCGGACTTTTATAATCCTATTTCACAGTTTTTAGTTAAAATTACTAACCCTGTTATCAAGCCCTTGCGCCGATTCGTTCCTGCCCTTGGAAAAATTGATACGGCAACCATTGTCGCTATTATTGGTTTAAAGGTTGTCGAATTATTTTTGCTTTCGGCGGTTACGGGCGGCAACTTCTCAGGGAGCTTTATCCCCTTCGTTATCGGTGGGCTGCTTGAAATGATCGTATGGGTTTATATTATTGCCATTATTATTCAAGTGGTTGTTAGCTGGCTCGGCAATACACATGGCAACCCGGTTATACCCTTGATTAACAGCTTAACAGAGCCACTTGTAAGGCCTGTTCGCAAAGTTATCCCGCCTATTGCAATGATAGACTTGTCACCCATGGTTGTTATTATTTTATTGCAAGTGGGGCTTATTCTAATTCGGTCTGTATTTGGTTTGTGATATTGAGACAAGCTCCCAGAAACACAATGATATGACTTATCAAAAGCAGGGATGCGCTTGTTAATAGGAACCTCTAAACAAGTCTTGAGCAGTTTTCTCGACGCTTAAATTGCCTATTTTTTTAAGGAAAACTGAACAATTTCATCTATCGGGAAATTCCACCCGACTTATTCAGATACAAGAGCTTCCTATAGGGACGTGCGACTTCAGTCGCGCCAATCAAGCAAAATTAGTCACTCTTTACGAAGACCATTCAATAGTCACTTGTCGACGACCCCATTTAAAGGCTTCTCGTTTATCAAGGCCTTTATAGATGTCTATCTTTCTTTTCCAACGCTTATTCATTTTATCTAACACAATATAGTGTCCAGGCTGACCATGAATTTTCACTTTGCTGCCACGTTCTAACCCATATTTTTCTAATAAATCACGCGAAACAGCTATTACCTTCATGCCTGGCTTTAATTTATCTCCCCATGCTGCAATATTGGGGGTGCTATCGGTTTGCCCGACGTGTGAAGTGTAAGCGGTAGCCGTTACTGCTAGCATCCGTTTGGTGACAGGCTTGTGATAAACCACGTTGGTTGTTTTTTGTTGATTTAGAATAGAATAAAGTAAGTGATCAGAAATACCCTCTAGCATTTGTCCGCTTGCCGTTCCCGCGAAAATTAATGTGAGTGATAGAAGGCCGATGTTTTTATACGCTGATATATTCATAATAATATGTGGACTGATTCAGTGTTTTATAAAATAAGAATATTAGCACTTAGTAATATGCTTATACCATGTTAATTTTTGACCACTTGACGAGCGGCTTGATGTTTCTGATAAAATGCTTCTATTGTTAAGGGCTTACAAATTCATAGTGTTTAAAGCAAAGCTTAGGTATAGTATTCAGCTTCAATTAATCCATGCAGGAGAAACTTCGTATAGCTTTTCATGAAGGCTTTAAAACGAAGTACCGAAGGCGCAAACCGTCCAGAAACGCTCAGGTAAATAGGACTGTATGGCCAATAATTGACTCTGGAGAGTGATACATTCGTATCCACCGAAGGGTAGTAACCTAGCTTGATTGCTTAATCAGCTGGGGAATCTCTCAGGTTTCAGGACAGAGGGACGGCACGCATTTATGTAAAAATGTGCCGCCTTTTGTTTGTACGAAACTGATAGAGAGAAGCTATGTCCGATAAAAATACTGATCCACAGCGTACTGCCTTGTACGATAAACACATCGAAGCAGGTGGCAAAATCGTTGACTTTGCTGGTTGGGAAATGTCGATCAATTATGGCTCGCAAGTCGAAGAACATCATCAGGTTAGAAATGACGCGGGCATGTTTGATGTGTCCCATATGGTGGTTCTGGACTTTAAAGGTAAGGACGTTAAAAGCTTCCTGCGCCATCTTTTGGCTAACAATATTGATAAGCTGAAAGACTCTGGCAAAGCGCTCTATAGCTGTATGCTCAATGAAAACAGCGGTGTGATTGATGATTTGATTGTTTATTATCTGTCTGATGAATTCTATCGTATGGTCATTAATGCGGCGACTCGTGAAAACGATTTGGCGTGGATTACCCAGCAAATGGATGCCTTCGAAGTTGACCTTACCGAGCGTACCGACCTATCGATGATTGCTGTTCAAGGTCCTAATGCCAGAGAAAAAGCACTCTCACTACTTGATAAGGCAACAGCAGAAAAAGTGGCTGAATTAAAACCCTTCTTTGGCTTACCGCTAGAGGGTGGGCGTTTTTATGCTCGCACAGGTTACACAGGTGAAGATGGCTTTGAGATAATGATCTCGAATGAAGAAGCGCCTGAATTATGGGATGCTTTAATAAAAGCAGGTGTTAAACCCATCGGCTTGGGCGCTCGTGATACCCTGCGTTTAGAAGCAGGAATGAACTTATACGGTACGGATATGGATACCAGTACCTCGCCACTGGTTTCGGGCTTAACGTGGACCATTGCATTATCCCCAGAAGACAGAGACTTCTTGGGTCGTAAAGTACTCGAAGATGATAAGCTGGCGGGCGTTAAAGAAAAGTTTGTGGGACTAGTTTTGGAAGACCGAGGCGTATTGCGCAGTCACCAAAAAGTCATCACAGAAAGTGGCGAAGGCACTATTACTAGTGGTACTTTCTCACCTACCCTTAAAAAAGCCATTGCTCTAGCGCGTGTCCCAGCGGGGACAGGTCTAGGTGAGCAATGTCATGTTGAAATTCGCGGCAAAAAACTAGCGGCTAAAGTCGTTAAGCCTGTTTTTGTTCGTAACGGAAAATCATGTTTGGAGAACACATAATGAGTGAAATATTAGACGATCGTAAATACACAAAATCCCACGAATGGGTTCTTGATAACGGTGATGGAACGGTCAACATTGGCATTTCTGACCACGCGCAAGAGCTACTAGGCGACATCGTTTATGTAGAGTTACCTGAAATGGATGCTGAGTTTGGTGCTGAAGATGCCGTAGGTGTGGTGGAGTCAGTAAAAGCAGCGTCAGATATTTACGCCCCCGTTCCTGGCACGGTTGTAGCGGTTAATGAAGCATTAGATGACGCACCAGAAACAGTCAATAGCGACCCATTTGGAGAAGGCTGGATTTATACTTTAAAGCTAGATTCTGCTGATGACTTAGATGAGCTAATGGATGCAGATGCATACCAAACTGAAGTAGCTGACGATTAATTAGAAGTTGGCGTAATCCTAGAATCCTCAGTAAAGTAGGTCGGATAAAACCCATTGTAGGATGCGTTCCTTATCCGACCTACAGCTGAAGCGCTTTTCTAAATTCCCTATAAAAACAACCCGTGAAGCACATAGCGTTACGGGTTCATTGACCTGCCAGTAATAAATCATGAACCATCAATCACTTAAAACCCTGCAACAAACCGAAGATTTTATCGCCCGTCACATCGGCCCCAACGCGGCTGAAACACAGGAAATGCTGGATACCTTAGGTAGCAAAACACTAGATGAGTTAATGGATAAAACCATTCCCGCCAGCATTCGTGAAAAAGCCCCGCTAAACCTACCTGAAAGCACAACAGAACAACAAGCGCTTAGTTATCTCAAACAACTGGCTAATCAGAACACCGTTAATAAATCTTATATCGGCATGGGTTACTACGACACCATAGTCCCCCCTGTTATTTTAAGAAATGTGCTAGAAAACCCAGGTTGGTACACGGCTTACACGCCCTATCAGCCAGAAATTTCCCAAGGTCGATTAGAAGCACTATTAAATTACCAGCAAATGGTCATGGATTTAACCGGCATGGAAATGGCGAATGCCTCAATGCTGGATGAGGCGACAGCGGCTGCCGAAGCGATGGCCTTATGTAGGCGCTCTAATCGTTTAAAAACCAATAAGTTTTTTGTGGATGAAAATATCTTTCCGCAAACCCTGGATGTAGTCCAGACACGTGCAAAATACTTCGGTTTTGAGCTAATAATTGGCGACCCAGCTACCGAATTAGCAAGCCATGAAGTGTTCGGTGTCTTACTACAATACCCCGACCAGACAGGTGCAGTCAGAGAAGTCGAAAGCATCATCAAGCAAGCCCATGAGCAAAAAGCATTAGTCGCAGTAGCCTCTGATTTGATGGCGCTAGTACTGCTAAAATCACCCGGCGAAATGGATGCAGATATGGTAATCGGCACATCGCAACGCTTTGGTGTACCGATGGGTAACGGTGGCCCACATGCAGCTTTCTTTGCGGTTAGAGATAAATATAAACGTAGCATGCCAGGTCGAGTGATTGGTGTATCTATTGACAGCAAAGGCAAGCAAGCTTTGCGTATGGCAATGCAAACACGTGAGCAACATATCCGTCGTGACAAAGCGACTTCAAACATTTGTACAGCTCAAGCATTGCTTGCCAATATGGCTGGTTTTTATGCGACTTATCACGGTGCAGAAGGCTTAAAAACAATTGCGTCACGTATCCATCGTTTAACAACCATTCTTGCTGTGGGTCTAGAAAAAGCAGGCCTATCACTAGTCAATGATAGCTGGTTCGATACATTAACCGTGGAAACAGGTGATAACCAACAAGCCATTTACAAGCGCGCACTAGATGCGGGTGTGAACCTACGCCTTGTGGGTGTGGATAAGTTAGGTATTAGTCTTGATGAAACTAAAACTGCTGATGACCTCAGTGAGCTATTCACAATACTATTGGGCACTGATCACAAGCTGGATGTGAGTGAACTCGATAGTGCTATCGTAAGTCATCAGCAAACAGGTATTCCAACAGCCTGTGAGAGGGAAAGCGACTTCCTCACTCACGACACCTTCAAACGCTATCATTCAGAAACAGAAATGATGCGTTACTTAAAGCAACTAGAAAATAAAGACCTGTCCTTAACTCACGCGATGATCCCACTAGGTTCATGCACCATGAAGTTAAACGCAGCGAGTGAGCTAATGCCCGTAAGCTGGGCTGAGTTCTCAACTATTCACCCATTTGCCCCTGCTGATCAAAGCAAAGGCTATCAATTGATGATTGATGAGCTAAATGAGTGGCTATGTGAAGTAACAGGCTACGACGCGGTTTCTATGCAACCTAACTCGGGTGCGCAAGGCGAGTATGCAGGGCTTGTAGCGATTAATCGCTATAACGAGAGTATCGGCGAAGGGCATCGTAATATTTGCCTCATCCCTAGCTCAGCTCATGGAACCAACCCCGCCTCTGCCGCAATGGCAAAGATGAAAATCATCATTGTTGAATGTGATGACAACGGCAATATTGATACAGAGGACTTACGCAACAAAGCCATCGAACACAAAGAAAACCTTGCCTGTATCATGGTCACTTACCCTTCAACTCACGGTGTTTTTGAAGAAGACATCGTTGAAGTCTGTGAGATCATCCACGATAACGGTGGACAAGTTTATATGGATGGAGCGAATCTAAATGCGCAGGTCGGCTTATCCAAACCTGGCGCATTTGGCTCAGACGTATCACATCTTAACTTGCATAAAACCTTTGCAATTCCTCACGGTGGCGGTGGCCCAGGCGTAGGCCCTATCGGGGTAAAATCACACTTAATTCCATTCCTTCCCGGTCACGCTGAGACAGATATCGACAATGCCGTTTTACCGAAAGGACAAAGTGCCGTATCAGCTGCTCCTTTTGGTAGTGCATCGATCTTACCGATCTCCTGGATGTATATGAAAATGCTAGGTCGTAAAGGCTTAACGGATTCATCACGCATGGCGATACTCTCGGCTAACTATATTACCGAACGTCTTGCGCCACATTATCCCATCTTGTATCGCGGTAAAAATGGCACAGTCGCACACGAATGTATTATCGATATTCGCCCTATCAAAAAGGATTCAGGAGTAACTGAAGAAGACATCGCTAAACGTTTGATGGACTATGGATTCCATGCGCCTACCATGTCATTCCCCGTAGCAGGAACGCTGATGATAGAACCCACTGAATCAGAATCCAAATATGAACTAGATCGTTTTTGTGATGCGATGATCACAATTCGTGAAGAGATTACAAAAGTACAAAATGGAGAATGGACACTGGAAGACAATCCTTTAGTCAACGCACCTCATACACTGGTGGATATTAGTCAAGAATGGACTCATCCTTATTCAATTGAAGAAGCTATTTTCCCTAAAGGAGTGATTCAAACGAGTAAGTATTGGCCTACTGTGAATCGTGTAGACAATGTGTATGGTGATCGTAACCTTGTTTGTTCTTGTCCTTCTATTGATACTTATAGAGAGACCTTTGCACGAAAGAGATGACGGATATAGCAAGCTTAATAATTGAGTTGACCGTTTTGATAAAACGGCAAGCTCACTAAAAAATGGCTTGAATCTCCTCTATTTCTGCTAAAAATTCGGCCAATAGCTCGGCTATTACCCTCTTTTTTAGCAAAAATTCATTTTGGATAAAAGCACGATAAAAAGAGATTTCATCTGAATTTAAGCCCAGCTTTTCAGCTTCTTTAAACATTTCAATCACTTGTTTCTTTATTCTTGGTTCATATGCTTTATAGCGATATTTCTGCATAAATGTCTTGGTGATACACTCTTGGTTTTGACAACTATATTGCTGGACACCTGAGATACTTTTTCCTGCTTTCACAACTTGCTTGCTATTACACTTTGGGCAGGTTATTTGCTGATAACAACTCATCGTACTAATCCATTAGTTTCAATGCTCTAAAATAGGATATTAATGTAGAGCTTCAAGTTTAACCCACTACCACTCATAGAAGGTTGGTCTGACGTTAGGAAGCCCAACAAACGATATGGCACTCATGTTGGGGTTCGTTCCTCACCCACAACTACAGTTCCATATGAACATTTATTATTTTCATGGTGATATCTATAACTATGGCTGAGACATCTGGGTAATTAGGAAGTCATTTAATCCGTTTGCCTGTGCATACCCAAGCAACGCTACACCGAAAGGAATCCTGATGTTATGATGCGCAACGATTATAGGCACCTCTATTAATAGAGATACCTATAAAAACAATTCATTAACTTCAGATAACACCTATGAGTGAGTCAATCACCAACAGCAAAAAACTCTATCTACGTCTGCTTGCTCAATTAAAGCCGTATCGCACCCTTTTTATTATTGGCGTTCTAGCGACGGTTGTTTTAGCTGTCACACAACCTGCAATTGCTGCAATGATGAAGCCTTTATTAGATGGCGCTTTTGTAGAAAAAAACCAGACCTTTATTTTCTGGATGCCCATTATTATGGTTAGTCTATTTGCTATGCGGGGGTTGACTAGCTTTGCCAGCAGCATGGCATTCTCTTGGGTATCTAGCAAAGTGGTGATGGATTTACGCATGCAGATGTTCAATCGCATCGTTAATCAAAAAACAGCCTACTTTGATAATAATGCAGTGGGGCGCATTATTTCCAAGTTCACTAATGATGTTTCACAAGTAACGGCTTCCGCGACGACCGTATTAGTCACCTTAGTGCGTGATAGCGTACAACTGGTTGGCCTAATTGGTTGGATGCTTTACCTTGATTGGAAACTAACACTCATTATTTTTGTAATCGTGCCTATTATCGCATTAGTTATTTATTTCATTGGTAAAAAGCTGAGAGTTGCCAGTAAAAACTCGCAAGACAGTTTCGGTAACATGAACCATGTGTTGGGTGAATCCATCAGAGGCCATAAAGAAGTTAAAATATTTGGTGGAAAAGACTACGAAGTTAGCCGCATGAAAACGGTGACCAACTGGGTGCGTCGTTACGAAATGAAGTTTGTAGCAGCCTCTGCGTTAAGCGTCCCCATTATTGAAATACTCAGTGCTTTTGTAATGGCGCTTATTATTTACTTAAGCACTAACCGAATAGAAGCAGATCAAATGACAGTGGGTACCTTCATGTCATTTTTTGCAGCATTAGGCTTAATGCTAGCTCCGATTAAACGGCTCACCAAAGTCAATGAACCTCTTCAACGAAGCTTGGCAGCAGCAGAAAGTGTATTTGGATTGATAGACCTTGAAGGTGAAAAAGAGCAACAAGAAAGCAGGCCAGACCTTGTCTTAAAAGGAAATATCCAATTAGATGATGTTGTTTTCAGATATAAAGGTACAGAGCACAATGCTATCAGTCACCTTTCACTTGAAGTAAAGCCTTTTGAAACAGTTGCACTGGTAGGCTCATCGGGTAGTGGAAAAACCACATTGGCCAATTTACTACCTCGACTCTACGAGCTAGACAGTGGAAAAATATTAATTGATGGGAATAATATAGCTGACTTATCACTAGTTGATCTAAGACGCAATATTGCCTTAGTAAGCCAAGACGTAACGCTGTTTAATGCCACACTCACAGAAAACATTGCCTATGGTGACGAGCATATTGATGAAACAAAAGTAAAAGCTGCCATACAGGCGGCTAATGCGGAAATTTTCATCAACGAAATGCCCGATGGTTTGGCTACTGATATCGGTGAAGATGGTGTAAAGCTATCAGGCGGACAACGTCAGCGTATCGCCATTGCCAGAGCTTTATACAAAGATGCACCTATTCTTATATTAGATGAGGCAACCTCTGCACTAGATAACGAGTCCGAGAAGCTAGTACAAGCGGCATTGGAGAACCTAAAGCAAAATCGAACCACCATCATCATCGCCCACAGACTATCGACCATAGAAAATGCTGATAAAATTATTGTCATGGCGAAAGGTGAAATTGTTGAAACAGGGACGCATAGTGAGCTTCTCGAAAAAGGTGGACAGTATGCTAGCCTGTATCAGAATCAGTTTAATAATCCTTAAGCAGGTCTTGTCGTTTTTCTGACTAGAGACCTACAGTAGAGTTGATTTGGAAGAGAGTAAAACGGCTCAAAACCATTTTTATACGTTCCATGAATACTTGCACAGCTTCTTTAGCTTAGTATCTCAGTTGGACGGTTTATAGAGTGATTCTTTTAAGTAGATAAAGCAATAACTATTGATGTGAAAAACATAGTGCCAGAACCCACTTGGAGACTGTAAGTTTTTGATTAAAGCAGATAAAAAAATAAGGATATGGACTTTATCTGACGGCAAGCCTGGTCACGCTAATCAGACAGAGGGTTTAACCCAAGCATTAGCACAATATCGTCACATCAAATTAGTTAACAGGCCCATACTCTCCCGTTTCAACGTATTATTAATGCTCATTCTAAACAAGTGTGGAAAACTTGTTCAAAGCCCACCTGACTTGATTATAGCTACAGGGCATCGAACGCATCTAAGCTTGCTAGCTTATAAGCATTGTTATGGAGGACGTATAGTGACTATGATGTCCCCTAGTCTACCCTTGTCTTGGTTTGATCTGTGTTTAATTCCCAGACATGATAAACCTAAAGAAAGGGATAATGTGATTGAAACAATCGGTGCCATTAATCGAATCCTACCTTCACACCAACAGATACCCAATAGTGCTTTAATCATGCTGGGTGGACCATCCAAGCATTTTAACTGGGATGAAAATGATGTCTTAACGCAAATGGATACATTGATGGTTAACCACGATGATGTTCAATGGACGATGGCGAGTTCTCGAAGAACACCAAAGGACTTCATTAATAAAGTAAGAAAACGGTTTCCTGCCGTTGATTTTGTTTTAGCAGAAGAGACCTCAGCAGAATGGTTACCAAAACAGATGCAGGAGTCTGAACAAATTTGGGTGACGGAAGATAGTGTGTCTATGGTCTATGAAGCGCTTACCGCAGGCGCTAAAACAGGTATCATCAGGCTTCCTGTTACAAAGCATACGCGTGTTACTAAAGAAATTGATCAAATGGTTTTAGGGGGTTACTTATCCACGGTCTTTACAGACAAGCCAGGCAAAGATGAAAAAATCCCACAAAAGAAGTTTGAAGTGCTTAATGAAGCGGATCGTTGTTCAAAACTGCTACTAAATAAATTTGAGTTGTAATGACTAAACAAACACTCACCATTGTGCAAATGCTCCCTGATCTTAATAGTGGAGGCGTTGAGAAGGGAACTTTGGAAATCGCCAAAGCCATCATTGAAGCGGGGCATCAATCCATTGTGATCTCATCAGGTGGGCGTCTAGTCAAAGAACTTGAACAAGATGGAAGTACCCATGTTACATGGAACCTAGGTAAAAAATCACCACTCACTTTCCTACAAGCGAGAAAGCTTAGGCGGTGGTTGTTAGAAAACAAGATTGATATTATCCATGCACGTTCACGTTTGCCAGCATGGGTTGCTTGGTTGGCTTGGCGAAAAATCCCAGAGGATAAACGCCCCTGTTTTATAACGACGATGCATGGATTAAACTCAGTGAGTCGCTATAGCAAAATAATGACCTACGGAGAACGTGTTATTGCAGTGTCAAATACGGTTAATGAGTATTTATTAAAAAACTACCCCGATACTGCAAAAATGAAAATAGTGACTATTGCACGGGGTATCGATCTAACCGAATTTCCTTTCTTATATCAACCTGATACTAAGTGGTTGCAAGAGTGGCACAAGGACTTTCCACAAACGAAAAATAAATGGCTGCTAATCTTGCCAGGAAGATTAACTCGGCTTAAAGGGCATCATGATTTTATTGATGTCATCAAAAAGTTAAAAGCTAACAACCCGACAGTGCATGGGCTTATTGTTGGAGGTGAAGACCCCAAGCGATTACCTTATGCTCAAGAGTTGTATCAATGCGTTAAACAGGAAGGTTTGGAAGACAGCATCACCTTTACAGGCTTTCGCTCAGATATGAAACAAATTTATGCTATATCAACGGCGGTGCTTTCGTTGTCCACAAAGCCAGAGTCTTTTGGCCGAACAGCGGTTGAGGCGATAAGCCTAGGCAAAGCCGTTATTGCTTATGATCACGGCGGTGTTGGAGAAACTTTAGGGAATATCTATCCATCAGGGCTGGTTCCATTAAAAGATATTCAGGCAGTAGCGACACGCTGTCAGCAACTATTTGATGATGAAATAACGCCACCAGAAAGCCAACAAAACTTCTATAAAAAACAGACGATGCTAGATAAAACTATTGCTCTCTATGAGTCTTGTGCTGCTGAAAGCCAGCAGTAGTCACTGGATGGTGAACCAAAAGTTTCCTCTTCAATATATTTAGCTACTTGTTGAACATTGTAGCAAAGGTGTGAGCGTTCATAACCATTTTTTGCAATACGTTGACGCTCTTGATCATTGTTTTTGAAATATAAAACTTTCTCAATCAAATCATCTATATCTTTGAAATAAACTAATTCATCATCGCTATATAACTCCCTAAAATCTAAAACTTCTGAGGAAAATGTTAATAGGCCATTGCCTGTTAACTGGCCAATACGATCAGATGTATACCACTTAACATCAATGACACGACCAATACTCAAACTCATGCTCGAACGTGCTAATGTATCCATAAAGTCACTACCCCTAACAGGCGGGAAGCCTTGAGAACCAAAGCACTTAACCTTAATCGAAGCTTCTTTCGCACGTTCTAATAATAGCTTTAAAAAGGCTCGTCTTTTATTATCATGCCCATCAGAACCAATAAAAATAAGATCAAATTCAAAGTCTGTTCGGGTATGATTTTTTAAAATATCAATAGATGCATCAACTACATTGGGTAAATACGAAGCACTTTTCCTAGGCTTGAATTGTGATAATAATAGCCCCGAACTGGTACAAAATAAAGTATCTACTTTTTCGACTAGGCGTCGCAAGTTGGCGACTTTTTCATCCTGATCGACCAAGGGGTCGACATACCACAATGCAATTTTTAAGTGAGGGCAAATTTTCCTAGCTTCATCTAAGGTTTCTGGAGCAACTAATTCCGCATTTCCCAGTAATAATAGCTCAGGTTTAATGTTAGCAACCGTTTCCAACAGTCGTGTATTCATTTTCTTGGTACCAAGCTTTTTACGTTTTAGCCAGCTAACTGTTCTAGCAGTATCTCGATAACTAAAGTCATAGACACAGTGGCCATTTCGGATAAAACCATTGTTTAGCTTGTAATCAAAGCTATAGTAAGTGAGGCCATAGCGTCCTTTATTGAAATTCGCGACATGTATTATTTTCATAATAACCTATTAATTTTATAAAGATGTTTCTGTATTTGTTGCAGTGTTCATGACGTTAAAATTAGTAGTGAGTACGAACTTAATTCCATTCCATCATTATATAGAACTACAGTAATTAATCATTCCTAGAAGTTGGAATAGAATAAAAACTAATTTCATATTATTCTTTGTAACTTCTAGAATATAAAGCTGGAATAACCATGTCAAAAGGCACTGTATTGTGGTGGGGGAGATCAGATGTTCATTATTCACGTAATGGTATCATTCGTCAGCACTTAATACGCTTAGGCTGGGAAATAATAGACTTTACTCCTCGTTTTTCATTTTCTGCGGGTCTAGAAGCTAGATTGGCAAAGTTTCCCACTATTGATTTTATCTGGGTTCCTTGCTTTCGGCAGCGAGACCTTACTAGCGCTGCGAAATGGAGTAAGTCCCACCAAATTCCACTTATCTTTGATCCTTTAATAAGCGCTTATGATAAACAAGTATTCGAACGAGATAAAATTAAAGTTGACTCCACTCAAGCAAGGAAATTGTTGCAATGGGAGTCCCAGCTCTTTCAGCAAGCAGACCTTGTTATTGCGGATACCAGTGAACATGCTAAATATTTTATCGATCAATTGGGTGTATCTAAACAAAAGATACAGATCATCTATGTGGGAGCAGATGATACGATATTCTTTCCTATAGACAATCTAGTGAATAAAAAGAGCCATAAGCTTGATGTGTTGTTCTATGGAAGCTTTATTCCTCTGCAAGGCCCTGAGATTATTGTCAAAGCTGCTGCATGTTATTCTGATCCTAATGTTACTTGGACATTAGTTGGAGATGGCCCTTTGCTAGAAAAATGTCAAAAGCTTGCTACTCAGTTAAAAGTGGATACTATAAATTTTGTTGGGTGGCTTGACTATAAAATAGAATTGCCAAGACGAATCTCACAAGCAGACATAGTGCTGGGCGTGTTTGGGGATACCCCAAAAGCGGGTCGTGTGATCCCCAACAAGGTATTTCAGTCGATGGCAATGGCAAAACCCATCATCACACAAGCTAGTAAAGCTTATCCTGCAACAGTGCAAGCTTGTCCTGGGATGATCTGGACTGATGCAGGGGAACCTCACGCATTAGCTGATGCTGTAGCCACGTTAGCAAAGAAAACGTCTGAATTAAGCTCGTTGGGATTGTTTTCTTATCAAGCTTATAGCAGTGAATTTAGTCAATCTGTGATATCAGAACAACTTTCAAATGCCATTCGTAAAGTCGTGTAAGAATAACTAATCTTTAGAGAGATCTTTGAAGCTTACATCTTATTATCTTATTTCCAATACTGCCGTATCCAAGGAGAAGGGCGAATAGTCTTGTAGATTTTTTTCCAGACAGGTACTTTACCGGGAGGCGCCCAACGCCCTATCAAGGCATCATCAATTTTTGGTCTGCCATGAAAAGCCAGAACTTTTGTCCCTTCTGGTAACGTAGGCTCTGTAAATGAACGTAAATACCATGCAGGCAAACAGTGAAACTTAAAGCTTGTACACCATGGCTCAGGCCAAAAGTTTAACTTCCCATGTCGTTCAATTATTTTACTGGATAAATATTCTTGACTGGCAGTATGAAACTTTTTTACCACCTTATCAGCATTAGCTTCATAATAAGACTTTACATATCCTAGTGTGCCGACTACCCAAGAGTAACATGATGCTTGGCCTACATGATCACCGTTAGTATTCCAATCATTGATAATAACAAAATCCTTATCTTTCGGATAAGCAAGCATTTCATCTAAGGAATCTGTGATAAGTACATCAAGATCGAAGAAAAAAACGCGCTCATTTTGTAATCCTCCTAGATCATCATCACATAAGCCAGCTTCTTTTTGATAAGCATATTTAACAGACTCTGGAGGGCAGTTCATAACAGGCAAAGCCCTTATGTGAACATCTTTATTTAATCCTTCAGAGTTATCAGTAAAACAAAAGAACCTAATTTCAAAGTTATGGACATTGTTAGTCACCATTGAAAGAAGTGTGTTTACATCGATAGCGCCATATGCATCGCCCCATTTTATACAGATTATATTGATATAAGGGGAGGAGGAATTAGTATGATTCATTTTAATAGTATTCATAAGTTGTTGTTCAATAGAGTAAGGCAAGCCCCATTCTACTAAAACTGAGAAAAGCAGGTACTTTTTATTTTTGTTGTATTCAACCAAGTAATACATGAAAATGAATACTCTCTTCTGCATCAACTTTGCTGACTATGTTAAAAGTAAAAATAATTTCAAGAGGATCAGGGCAAGGCTGGTCACGCTATTTTCCAGATAAGCTTAAGACTCAATTGGGTGGTTGCGAATTTATACTCGATAGCAATGATCAAAATAGAGAAGATTATGACTGGGTGGTTGTATATGAAGATCTACCAAAAAATAATAATGGCTCAGCAATTACTAAAGAAGTGTTAAAGTGTAGTCAAAAAAACACACTGCTGGTTACAACCGAGCCGCCTAATATCAAGCGGTATGATAGTGAATATACCCGTCAATTTGGGCATGTTTTAACAAGTCACCCACCTAAAGAGCTTCCACATAGGAATCGAATCTACTCACAACCAGCTCTCATGTGGTTTTGTAGTGATACAGATACGGAATGGGATTTTCTACATACTGACACTATTAAAAAAGATAACATGCTCTCTACGGTCTGTTCTACCAAGCGCCAAAAACATACCCTACATAATAGGCGGTATGATTTAACAATGGAGCTGATGTCTGACATACCCGAAATGATTGTTTATGGGCATGGGATTAAGCATGTGGATAATAAGTACCAAATGATGAAAAAGCATCAATACCATCTTGCTATTGAGAACTATATTGGCCTGCATCATTGGACTGAAAAGCTATCTGATAGCTTTTTAAGTGGTTGTTTGCCTTTTTATTCAGGGTGTACGAATCTCTCAGAATACTTTCCAGAGGAAAGTTATATCGAAATAGATCTCTTTGATACAGAAAAAACACGTGCAAAGATAAAGGAGTCTATAGCTAATAATGAATATGAAAAACGGTTTACAGCCATTAAGGAAGCCCGTCGAAGAGTGCTAGAAGAGTACAGCTTTTTTGCCACTATTAATAAAATCATTACTGAAAATCACTCTGAAGATAGTGATAGAAAGGAGGAAATTTTGTCACGACATGCTATTCGTAGAAAGTATCCATTTACTTGTATTCCTAGAGCGCTAAAGAAAGAGGCTTCACAGTTCTTAAAAGCTATAACAGGATAATTAATGCTTAGGGAAGAAAATAATATTCCGGGCAGTCGCATATATTTGTTGGATTAGGTATTATTAGTCTATGGTAAAAACAGCCCCTATTGCCTTATTTGTCTATAATCGTCTGAGCCATACAGAGCAGACTATCCAGGCTCTTAATAGAAACTATCTTTCAAGTGACAGTGATCTATATATTTTTAGTGATGCTCCTAAAGAAGATACAGATCACCACTCAGTATCACAAGTACGCAACTACATTCATTCTATTACTGGGTTTAAATCCATCCATATTATTGAAAGAACCCACAACATGGGGTTAGCCAACTCAATCATTGATGGAGTGACTACTATAGTGAATCGCTATGGGAGAGTTATTGTTCTTGAAGATGATCTTGTTACTAATGCTTACTTTTTACAGTACATGAATGATGGACTAGAAATGTATGAAAATGAAAGCAAGGTTGCCAGTATTCATGGGTACATATATCCATTACAAAATGCTCATGAATTGCCAGATACATTTTTTATTCGAGGAGCAGACTGTTGGGGGTGGGCAACATGGAAACGTGCTTGGGATGTTTTTGAAGCAGATGGAGAGCTGTTACTAACGAAGTTAAATGAAAACGAAAAACTTCGCTATTTATTTAATTTCAATGATACTGAAAACTATATACTTATGTTAGAGCAGCAGATTTTAGGAATTAATAATTCTTGGGCTGTTAGATGGTATGCTTCTACTTTTTTGGAAGGTATGAAAACTCTATACCCAGCTAGAACATTAATAAAAAATATAGGTCTAGATAATACAGGTACACATTGTGGACAAACAGGAAAGTTTAATTCTGAGTACTGGGAGAATTATACTGGATTGCATAAAATTTCAATTTGTGAAAGTCGGGAAGCTAGAGAGAAAATACAATTATTTTTTAGACCTAAGCGAAAAAAAATATTGGAGAAAATCCTCTTTAAACTTAAGCAAAAATTTCTAAAACATAAGATTAGATAATGAAAAAAATTCTAAAAAAGATACGAAAATGGAAGAGTCCTCGTCTTGAACCAGGAGGATTTTATGGTAACTTTGAAACATGGGAAGAGGCTTTATCGCTATGTGGTGGATATGATGATAAAGAAATTTTCGATAAGGTTAGTCAATCTGCTTTAAAAGTAAAACAAGGAGAAGCCATTTTTGAACGTGATTCCGTATTATTTAATCATGTTGAATATTCGTGGCCTTCTTTGGCTGCTCTAATGAACTGTGCGGCACAAGCCAAAGGAAAACTCAGAGTATTAGATTTTGGTGGAGCACTTGGCAGTACTTATTTTCAAAATCGGAGTTTCTTTTTAGGCTTAGAAGTAGAGTGGTCTGTAGTAGAGCAGACTCATTTTGTAGAGTTTGGTCAGCGTAAAATTGCAGATAAAAAGTTAAATTTTTATTCCTCAATTAAGGAGTGTTTGAGTGAGCGCGAACCTGATGTTGTATTTCTCTCTAGTGTGCTTCAATATCTCGAAGAACCCTATACTGTACTTAGTACTTTAGCATCTCTTGATGTTCAAAGTGTAATCATTGACAGAACTCTGTTTACTAATGATAATAAGGATCAAATAAAAATTCAGTTAGTACCTGAAGGAATATATAAAGCAAGTTATCCATTGCGGATTTTAAATAAAAAAAAGGTTAAATCTATATTAATAGATCATGGCTTTTTATTACTTGAAGAGTTTAACTCCAATATTGATCCTAGTGGAGAATGTTATTCTTCACAGGGTCTTATTTTTACAAAAAGAAAGGCAACCATCTGAAGATTTATTCTAAAAAGAAAGTTTTAATTACGGGCGGTCTTGGCTTTATTGGTTCAAACCTTGCTCGTAGATTAGTTATTGCGGGTGCCGATGTTACTTTAGTTGATAGCTTGATTCCACAATATGGTGGGAACATTTTTAATATCCGAGATATTGCAGGGGACGTAACATCTAATATAAGTGATGTACGTGATTCGCATGCAATGAAGCATCTTATCCAAGGTCAGGATTATTTATTTAATCTTGCAGGTCAAACAAGTCATATGGACTCAATGACTTCCCCCCAGAATGACCTTGATATTAATGCATCGGCACAACTTTCAATATTGGAGGCTTGTCGAGAAGAAAACCCAGACATTAAATTGGTTTTTGCAAGTACCCGTCAACTTTATGGGAAACCTCAATATCTACCTGTTGATGAAAAGCATCCAATAAACCCTGTTGATGTGAATGGAATTAATAAACTAGCAGGTGAGTGGTATCACTTATTGTACAATAACGTGTATGGCATTCGGGCCTGTGCTTTGCGATTAACCAATACCTATGGTCCTGCAATGCGAGTAAAAGATGCGCGACAAACATTCTTGGGTATATGGGTTCGTTTACTGATTGAAAATAAATCCATAAAGGTATTTGGCGATGGCTTACAGCTACGTGATTTTAACTATGTAGATGACTGTGTGGATGCTTTGCTATTGGCTGGAGCCAATGATAAAGCGAACGGTAAAGTCTATAATTTGGGAAGTAAAGAGGTTATTAACCTAAAAGACTTAGCCGAAAAATTAACTAGTCTATATGGCAAAGGAAAACATGAAATAGTCCCTTTCCCAACTGAACGCAAAGCTATAGATATTGGAGATTACTACAGTGACTATTCACTTATTTCAGATGAGTTGGGCTGGGAACCAAAAACATCACTTGAACAAGGCTTAAAGCGGACACTTATTTATTATAAAAAAAATCACCAAAATTATTGGGATTAATCCGTATGATATTCATAAATGACTTTAAATCAGAATCAGAAGAGTTGCGCTCGGCAATGGTAAATGCAACAAAGCGGGTTATAGATTCTGGCTGGTATGTCTTAGGCAAGGAGTTAATAAGCTTTGAAGAGCAATGGGCTAAGACTTGTGGGGTTAAACATGCTATAGGTGTTGGGAATGGCATGGATGCCATTGAAATAGCTTTAAGGTCATTAGGTATCACACAAGGTGATGAAGTCATTACTACAACCATGACGGCTTTTGCAACCGTATTAGCAATATACCGCGCAGGGGCTACTCCTGTGTTAGCAGATATTGACCCTGCGACTGCGTTGTTATCACCAGAAAGTGTTGAACGCTGTATTTCTAATAAAACAAAAGCTGTTTTATTAGTCCACCTCTATGGTCAAGTTCGAAATATGTCTTCTTGGGTTGATCTGTGTAATAAGAGGTCAATTTATTTGATAGAGGACTGTGCTCAGGCACATTTAGCAAAGTATCAAGGGAAATTTGCAGGCTCCTTCGGTCAAGCTGGAGCCTATAGCTTTTACCCTACAAAAAATTTGGGAGCTTTAGGTGATGCTGGAATGCTGTTAACTAATGATAAATTTATTGAAGAAAAGTCCAGATGTTTACGAAACTATGGTCAAAGTAAGCGCTATCATCACCCCGAGCTTGGCTTGAATAGCCGTTTAGATGAAATGCAAGCTTCTATTTTAATGGAACGAATAAAGTGGCTGGAAGGTTTTACACAACGACGTAAAGAAATTGCACATGCCTATCAAGTTGGTATTAATCATCCCTTGATTAATATGTTAAAAGAGCCAGAAACTTCAGACTCCCATGTTTACCATTTATTTGTTATTACCTGCACAGAACGTGAAGCCTTTATGTCTCATATGAAAGCCCAAGAAATTCAAACACTCATTCATTACCCAATCGTCATCCATCAGCAAGAACCATGTCGAGCTGCAAAGCAAGATCCACAAGGGCTAGCTTACAGCGAACAGCACGCTGCTACCTGTGTATCATTACCTTGTCACCCTCAGATGTCTGATAAAGAAATAGAAACTGTGATTAACACAGTTAATTCTTTTTAATCCAAATGGAACATTACGTCACACTTTTTAATAACCTTTTTTTACCCCAAGGGCTGACATTACATGCGTCTTTGCAACGCCATGCGGGCAACTATACTTTATGGATAATATGCTTAGATGAAACTACCTATAATATATTAGAAAAACTCAACCTCAATAATATTCGCTTAATTGCCCTTTCATCAGTAGAAACAGAAGAGTTAAAAGCAGTTAAGCCTGATAGAACTATTGCAGAATATTGCTGGACACTCACCCCCTTTGCACCCAGATTTGTATTTAAAGAAGATAGCTCAGTAGAGAGAATAACTTATCTTGATGCAGACACATGGTTCAGAAAAAGTCCTCTCCCTATTTTTCAAGAATTTGAAGAGTCAGGAAAGGAGGTA
The DNA here is from genome assembly GCA_026991755.1 of Thiotrichaceae bacterium. Classification (GTDB taxonomy): domain Bacteria; phylum Pseudomonadota; class Gammaproteobacteria; order Thiotrichales; family Thiotrichaceae; genus HyVt-477. The sequence continues at coordinate 46,101 of JALXAX010000142.1, forward strand.
TTAATTACTGACCATGCTTATGCAGCTGAATATGATCATTCAGCAACTAGCGGACAGTATTGTGTCCAGTTTATAGTGTTTACTAGGGAAGGTGGCGAACGCGTAAGACAATGGTGGGAGGATCGTTGTATCGAGTGGTGTTATAACAGAGATGAAGATGGAAAGTTTGGTGATCAGAAGTACCTTAATGATTGGCCTGAAAGATTTAGCCAAGAAGTTCATGTGCTAAAGAATAAAGAATTATTGTTAGCTCCTTGGAATGCTATTCGATTTCCTTATGGTAACTCCATAATGTACCATTTTCATGGTTTACGCTTACTGAAAAACAATCAGATATTACTTTCAACAGGATATAAAATTCCAAAAGTGGTAGTTAAAAATATTCATTGGGTTTATGCCGATTCTTTTATCCAATCTCTCGAATCATTGCAACAAGTTGGACATATCGCACAGAGCCAAGCTAAGCATAGAAAGAAAAGCGTTATAAAATTGATGAGGCGAGGTCTGCGGTCTTTTTGGGCAGATCAAAAAATGTTGGATGTGGTAAGAAAGTTGAAATAGAAGATTACTCTGGCTATTGTTAAATTTCAAAACAATTATCCTCTCTATAAAAAACGGAAGTAGTCCAGCCATAATTGTTAATAGGGCCTATGCCAGAAAAATCAATTCGTTTGAAAGAATTCTTAGTTAGAAAATCATAACCATCTTGATATTCAACACGGTCGCTGTTGTCCCATATAATTACTCCTCGAGAAGTTAATGCATTTAAAGAGTTTTTCGCGCAATTAACTCGTTCCCTCCCGTCTATTATGATGACATCAAATTGGGAATTATAGGAAAGAATAGTATCGGAATATCTTTTTCTTGAATTAGATAATTCTGCGTACAGGTAATCTACATTACTAGCAACTTTTGATTGCATGATGGAGAACCACTCCTTGTCATGCTCGCAACAGGTAACGTGTGTAACTAGGTTACTCCACCATATGGTAGAGTAACCACTACCATATTCAAAAACTTTCCAATTTTTTTGAACTCTATTTTTAATAAATTCTATCGCGGGATAAGTATACCCCCCTATGTCAGGCTAGTTGTCACCCCTAAAATTTCATAAATCAGAGGGGCGGATAGGATCAAAGTATGGCTTATTCACAAGAACGCAAAGAAGCAATTCTTAAAAAATTATTACCGCCTGTCA
>JALXAX010000143.1 GCA_026991755.1 Thiotrichaceae bacterium
TTAGAACATCTCCCCCTCCCCAGCCCTCCCCCCAAAGGGGAGAGGGAGCTTATTTCATTTAGCATTGAACAGCCCTGACCACAGTAGATAAGAGATTTAATATGTGAACATCTATAGATCAGAAAGCTAGATGCTTTCTAATGATGCCTATTTCTATTGCTGACTAATATAAAACTCAATGAGTGCTTTACGGTCATCTTCTGAAAGCTTCTTGAATTTCTTCTTCATCTTTTTAGGAATGTCGCGCTCTTTAGCTGCAATTTTATCAAATTCTTTTTGTAGATAGTCTCTCCACTGTCCTGCCATTATCGCAGCATCATCTTCAGCATTTGCGCCATTTTCTGAGTGGCATTTCTCGCACTTCTTCTTGTGGAGTTTTTTACCTGATTTAATCAATGTTTCATCAAAGTCCTGCTTTATGGCTTTAAATTTCTGTTCAGCTAAGAATGCGATAATCTTACTGCCATCTTCTTTACTTATGTCTTTGGCAATGGCTCCCATATCCGTTTCTTCGCCACCTTCGGGGGTATATTTATCACCTTTTCGGTCGCCAGATTTATACTGTTCCATGATGTCTTCAAGAGTAGCCGCTGAGAAGCCCGCTATAGAAGGCACTTTAGCATCTTCACTATTGCCATCAGCCCCATGGCAAGTTCCACATTTGTCTTTAACCAACGCAGCGTCATCTGCAAAGGCACTAGCCAGTGGCAAGGCTGCCGAAATAATGAGAGGGAGTAATAATTTTTTGTTGAACATATTTCAATCCTAATGTTGTTGAGCTTATTGCCAAAATTTCGAATTTACGATGGTTAAATCGTTTTCACGAGCGTATCGAATAATGACTGATGAAAAACTAACATAAGTTAATCATCATAGAAATGGTTGTTTTGAAGTTACTGATGATATGGGTCGATAATAAAATCAGTACGCTTCTACCTGAGTCCGTGACTTCAATGCGGATAATAGGGGATAAGAGATTGGTTTAGCACGGGATTTTAAAAAATCTTAGCTTCACCTTTCGTTTAGTGAGCACAACTGTACTCAATTATACTTTAGTATAAGCGGGTATTTTTTAAACCCGTGATGAATCAATCTCTTATTCCCTATGCCGTAGTGAAGTCACGGATTTAGGTTCTACTTAGTTAATGCCAAGAACAACTCTGGTAGCTTCTCTGGTAGGCGCTCAACGTTATCAATCACCGAATATTGAGAGCCAAAGATATCAGATACATATTCATCCGCATGTGGATCAAGGCTAATGCAGTAGGTATAAATACCTTGTTGATCTAGCTCGCTAACGGCTTTGTGGGCATCTCTAATGAGTAGCTTTGGATCACCCACGTCCACATCAGCAGGTTCGCCATCAGTTAGCACTAAAAGAAGCTTTTTATCTGCTTTTTGAGACTCTAGATAATGTCCCGCATGGCGCATGGCTGCCCCCATTCGGGTAGAAAGCCCTGCTTCCATTGCGGCAAGTCTGCCTTTTACGTCCTCATCAAAATGCTCGCTGAAGCCTTTCAGGTGGAAATAACGTACATCGTGACGAGTGTTAGAGAAAAAGCCACCAATAGAGAAAGGGTCGCCTAGTCTTTCAATCGCCCAAGCCAGTAAAGTTACCGCTTCACGGCTAAGTTCTAAAATGGATTGAGAGCAGCCTTTAGGTACATCTTTAACAGAAGCTGATAAGTCAATAAGTAAAGTAACTGCAATATCACGTCCGTCATGCTTGTGGCTCATATTGATGCGTGGGTCAGGGTTTGCACCGCCTTTAAAATCAATTAATGAGCGAATAGCGACATCAAGATCAAGCTCACTACCTTCTTCCTGATAACGTACACGGACATAGTTTTGTGGTTTAAGCATGTCTAATATTTGTTTTAGACGCTTGGCTAAAGAGCTATGCTTTTCGAGTATTTTGTCGATAATACTCGCATCACCTGAGCGATATAAAGCTTCGTAAACACTGGTCCAGTCAGGACGGAATGTTTGTGTGTTGTAATCCCACTCAGGATAATGACGGGGTGGAAGTGACTCTATTTCATCAGGGTCATCATCCAGTTGAGTGGGTTGTTCGAATTGTTCCTCATCATCACCGTCTTCGATGTAGACCCATAAATGACGATTGTCGTCACGATAGCCTACTACTGTATCTTTAAAGTGTATTTTCGGTAATTGATCTTCCTGGCGACGTGTACGAGCGATAAAAGAAACGGCGATAGAGGCCATTTCTTTGGTGCTAGAGTCTCCACCTTCAGCCATTAGGTCGTTAAAGCGTTGTGTGAACTCAAGAATATCTTTATTTTGATAGCCGTGATCAGGGTTGATAATGGCGTAAGAAAGCATGGCTAAGCGATGACGTATACAGGACTCTTCTTCATGATTACAAGCATCTTCTTCGGGTACGGGGTGTAACGTAGTCCAAAGAGTGCGTAAACCCGGGTAAACTTTCATTGCAAGATATTCAACACGCGAGTCTTCCATGATTTCGATAGCAATACGCTGGAAGGGGCTGAAATTATCAACAATGATCTTGGTACTCCAGCGACGATGCGCAGCCATGTGTGCAAGCACAGCACGATAACGGTCGATACCTGAAATAGCTCCAGCGTCATCGAATACATCAGGTAATCGAATCCCCAGTTTGTCGTAATAGGGTATGGGTTTGCGTAGCTCGTCCCAGCCTTCAGAATAGGGTACTAGAAACTCTTTATCCGTCCATAGGCCTTGTAAATAAAGCCCTAGAGAGCGTTCATTATCAATAAATAAGGTGCCATGACGTTCTTTTTGGAACATGGCGCGACTATCGGCTGACTGCATGGTGAAAAAATCACGCTGGCGGTCAGGATTGTCGTTGTAATTACGAATGCCATATTCAACCCAGTTTCTCAGTCCATCTATGGATAACTGACTGAGTAGATAAGGTACGCGCTCAAGCAAGTCAGCTAGACCAGGGCTTGGGTACATTGCCGATTTATCGTGCACGGATTTACTGGTGCGTTCTGCCATATCGAAGATCAAGTCGATATAGTGTTGCATTTGTTCTAAAGAACCGAGGCGACGTGAGGCTTCAGGCAATGATTGGATGAAGGCAGGAATAGCGTTGCCGTTAGGGCTACGTGAGATCTCCCAAACGGTGTTAGAAATCAAGGGAATAATGTCTTCACCGATTCGCTGTGCTATTTGTGGGATTTCTTCCAGAAACACCAGTACAGGTTCGACACCACGACCAATCATGCAGGAGAGTGATGCACCTTTTAGATAGGCTTCAACGCCTTTATCAGAGAGCAGGGCGGTTGCCTCGTCCATGCAACCATCAAAGATTTCATTAATCTGTTCAAAGCTACATTTTAGTTTGGGACGAAATGCCTGATGTTTAAGCTCAGAAGTTTCTGTGTCTGTTGTATTCATCATTGCCTATCAAGTGTGTATACGGATAAGTGCTATATTTACAGGTACTAAGCAAAAATTGAATCTATTGCATGATCCAAAGTAGAACGAATATCTTCATCATCGGTAATAGGGCGTACTAGCGCTAGGCGACATGCATCTTGAGGTTTAACACCTTGATTCATCAAGCTTGCTGCATAAACTAATAGACGGGTTGAGATACCTTCATCCAATCCGTGACCTTTTAGGTTGCGCGCTACTTGACCGATTTCAACAAGCTTCTTGGCAGTTGCTTCATCAACGCCTGTTTCTTTAGCAACGATACCTGTTTCAACATCACTAGGAGCATAGTCAAAATCCATCGCAATAAAACGTTGTTTGGTGGATTGCTTAAGCTCTTTCATCAAGCTTTGATAGCCTGGATTATAAGAAATAACTAACTGGAAATCAGGATGAGCGGTAACCACGTCACCTTTTTTATCCAGCGGTAAGGTACGACGATGGTCTGTTAATGGGTGAATAACAACCGTAGTGTCTTGTCGTGCTTCAACTACTTCATCCAGATAACAAATTGCTCCGATACGTGCAGCAATGGTTAGTGGGCCATCTAACCAGCGAGTACCCGTAGCATCGAGCAGATAACGACCTACCAGGTCAGAAGCGGTCATGTCTTCGTTACAAGCAACGGTGATGATAGGCTTTTGTAGTTTCCATGCCATGTGCTCGATAAAACGAGATTTACCACAACCTGTTGGTCCTTTAACCATCACAGGTAAACGGGCAGCATAAGCAGCTTCATACCATGCTACTTCTTGGTCTTGTGCATGATAGAAAGGCTCTTCAGTGATCATGTATTGTTCGATATCTATATCGCTCATGGCGTATGTCCTTGTTATGTGTTGTCGCAACTATGTAATGACAATGCAATGACTATGCAATGTAAAACAATGTAAGTTTTGAACAGGTTAATAGTTTTAATCAGAATGTCTTATGTTAAGACCGACTTCAAAAACTACTTTAGGGTGGAGGAATAGAGCTATAAATATAGCTACAGTTGTTAAACCTAAATTCCTCAGTTAACCGCTTCCAATATTAAATAAATTATTGATAGTATTAAAGTAAGAAACTTTATCTATCTTCACTTATAGAGTGAAGGCGCTACAGCCTATAGAGCAACCCTCTTCGACTGACTGACTATGTAAAAAACTCATTAAGGATCAACCATTAATTCCTTTTTTTACTACGTCATTCAGCCGAAGAGAATCACTCTATAAGCTGTCTAACTGAGGATTTTAGGTTAAATATAAGCATCTATAAAAAGAAAAGCCCCGCAAAACGGGGCTTTTCTTATGCTAATGCATAAATAAACGGTTGTGTTTACTTATGAACACCTAGCTTGTCTCTCCAATCTGGGAAGAGTTGGTCAGCATCACCTGGGAACGACTCGAATGCACGAGCAAATTCTTTATGGTCTTTTGCGAACTCAATAGGGTCAGCGCCTTCAAGGTAACACTGGTAAGACTGCTTCAATGAGATAGCACCGTCAGCTGGGCTGTCAATGTGACCGTATGAACCACCACCAGAAGTGTTGATTACGTTACCGTGACCTAGGTTCTCGAAGAATCCAGGTAGACGAAGTGCGTTCATGCCACCAGAGATAATAGGAGTAGTCGGTTTCATGCCGTTCCATTTCTGGAAGTAAACAGGGCCTTGACACTCATCACGCTCAATCATGTAAGCCATGATCTTATCTTCGTTTCCGCCTTCCATCTTACCGAAGCCCATAGTACCTACATGGATACCAGAAGCACCCATTAGACGAGACATTTTAGCAAGAATGTAAGCTGTGTAACCACGCTTAGATGAAGGAGATGTTACCGCACCGTGACCTGCACGATGGTAATGTAAGTACTGTGAAGGGTACTGGCGACGAGCAGTAGTAACCATACCTGGGCCACCTACATAACCGTCAACTAGGAAAGCAACACGAGGTGCGTTCTCACCGAAAGTCTCAAGTACGAAGTCAGCACGAGCACACATCTCATGGTAATCATCAGCAGTGATGTTAGCAGAGAAAAGTTTAGCTTCGCCTGTCTCATCCTGTGCGCGGTTCATTGCGTCACGAACAAGAGGAAGCACCTTTTTCATAGGACAGAAAACTTGGTTTCCTTGAGGCTCATCGTTCTTGATGAAGTCACCACCTAGCCAGAACTGGTATGCAGCTTCAGCAAATGGCTCAGGACGTAAACCTAACTTAGGCTTGATAATCGTACCAGCGATGTAACCACCGTTGTTGTAGTCACGACCTAGAAGACTCCAAAGGTCATTGATAGACTTAGAAGGACCATCAAATAATGCAAGCATTGCAGGTGGTACGTAGAAGTCAAACATCTGTGCATCAGCAACGTCGCCCATGCCCTGGTTGTTACCAATAGCAAGCGTAAGGAATGAAACGATCATTGCACGACCGTCGATAACGTTACGGTCAAATAATTCGTTATGGTAGGCAATCTTCATGATGCCTTTGGCTTCGTCGATTTCATAAACTAAAGCATCTACGCCTTTAGTGAAATCATCCGTAGTAGAAACTTCTACGTTTGTGCCTGTTGAAGACTCAGCTGCAAAGTGAGCCGCTGTTTCTAAGTAGCCACCAAAGCCAGGCATTGGGTGCATTGTGTAAGCAACCAGGATGTGTTTACCACCAGCTACTAACTCATCTTCGTCGAGACTTAAGTCTGCATAACGACCAGATTGATCCATGTGTATTTCCTTTTGTAAAAATAAAAAATTAACTGAAATCTTTTAATAGATATCGTGTTATGTGCAAATGACACTTTAATTCTGTATAAAATAGCAACACACGAACATCTAGAAGGAACGCATTATACACACTAGATCAATAAGAAAAAATGATTTAAAATTATTTATACATAAAATAAAATGATGTAATCATGTCTGAAATAACACTACGCCAGCTAAAAATCTTCGAAGCACTTATTGAAACAAAGGGTTACACGCGTGCTGCAAGCTCCTTGCATATGACGCAACCCGCTGTGTCGATGCAGATCAAGCAAATGCAAGAACATGTGGGAAAACCACTATTCGAACGTCAGGGAAAAAAGGTGGAGCTGACTGAAGCGGGTAAGAGTTTACAAGAGTATAGCTCAAGAATATTACATGAGCTGCAAGATATGGAAGCGAGGGTTGATGAAATTAGAAGCGGAGTGCTTAACATAAAAATTTCTGCTGCTACCACAGCTAATCATCTTGTATCCCATATGCTAGCTACCTTTTCAGCGAAAAATAGCAATATCAATTTTTCTCTGGATATTACGAATCGCGCTGATTTGGTTCAACAGCTGCATAATTATGAGCCTGATCTCGTTATCATGGGTGAACCACCACCCTTGTTAAAAAATGAACTACATTTTCAACCTATTATGGTTAATCCCTTGGTGATGATAGCTGCGCCCGATCATAAATTTTCATCACGTGACCATGTTTCAATGGAAGAATTATCCCATAGTAAATTTATAGTAAGAGAAAAAGGCTCAGGTACTAAAGCGGCTATAGATCGTGTGTTAGCAAAGCATGGTTGTGCGTTTACCAATACCACAGAAATGAGTAGTAACGAGGCCATCAAATATTCAGTGATGGCAGGTTTAGGGCTAGGAATAGCGTCATTACATACCATTAAGATGGAATTGGAAAGTGGGCATTTGGTGATGATCAAAGCTGAAAATTTTCCAATAATTCGTCATTGGCACATCATAAAGCGCAAAGGTAAAAGCTTATCTCCAGCTGCTCAAGCCTTTCAGAAATTTGTTATGCAAGAGGCTGATAATTACATGAAAAGTTATAGTGATGTTTATGTTTGCGAAGAGAGTTAGTTTTTAACTACATAAGGGTAGCAAATATAATTATTCCTTCCCCTTAGCTAGTGCCCCATCAAACCTATGTTAGGTGTGGGTATAGAAAACTGAAATCTGGAGCAGTCAACTTTTCTTCTCTCTACTTATTCAATCCCCAGAAAAGAACGCACATTCTGCATAAAGCTTTTATCTTCCTTCTCTTGCTCTTGGTTTTTTTTTGTAGACTTGTGATCTGAATCATCCTTTGTGTAAAGCTGGTTATGAGTGATGACAGCTTTTGGATTTGCAGGCACGAGTTTCTCTATCTTTCCTATCCATTCAGGTATGTAATCCGTTAGTGCTTTCTTATAAGGTGCAAACAACGCTTTACGTTTCTTCTCTTCATCAAGCATTTCTTTTTCCCATTCGCCTTCAGCTAGGTCATAGGTATTGGCACCTTGCAAACGGTCTGGAAGGTTGTATTCAGGTAAACAGCTGCCATGCTCATCAGCCTGGCCTTTTACAGGTAAGTAACGCCCATCCTTATAGTGCCAATCAGCAATAATGCCACCACAGCGCTTATCTGTTTCTTCATCAGGATGTAACTGTGCAGCGATAGTAATGTTTTTAAAGGTATTAGTTTCTGTATAGCGTAGTGTGAATGTGTCGTCTTCACCTTCAAACAAGATATGATAGTTATCGCCTAGTTGTTGTACCAGCCAGATATGCCCGCGCTTTTTTTCAGCTAGGCAGCTAGCATCAATGCTTACTACCCATTCATTACTTTGCTGGTTCTTATCTAAATTAACGGTAAGGCTATGAATGTCGCATTGGTTAATTGTTCCATCTTTAATCGCTTTTTGAATCGAAGGATAAAGTGTTGCGTAAGGCGACTTTAAGGGTTTGTTTTTGAATAGTGCATCCTTGAGAGCGCCAGGTGCGGGTGTCATTTCTATGGGGTCATTAACACTTACAGGCGGAGTTGCTGACCGTTGACGATCAATCATCACTATTTTATAAGTATCATTACAAAGATTAACCAGCTTATTGTGCTGATAGAGCTTTTTATCGGCCTCAGCTTGTTTTACACCTAAACACCATTCTAGGTGCTTAGCTTTGTCTGTACTCCAATGCGGTTGATCTTGCTGACAAACCGCTAACGTGCTCTTATTTTTATGCGGTAGATTAATCAGCGCACGTGCATAAGACTGGCAATAAGTCTTATCAGCTGCCACTAAAGAAGAGCTGACTCCGAAAAAGGATAAGCCAAGCAAAAGGAATGAAACTGTTCTTTTCATATATATTCTCCCAGCTACTGACATTAGCTGTTACAAGAGGAGTTCAAATAATTATAGTGAAACTTTTGCACGAAAGGTCTCACCTGTTAGTTTACGATTACCGTTAAGGAACCTCTGATTAACTCTGATCGGAATTTCTGTGAGATAGAATTTGTCAGATTTTTGATAGAAAAGTTAGCAATAGCCGTAGCTATTGGTCACTTTTATAGCGAAAAGCTGGCGGGTTCTAGCCTCAGAAAAACGAATCATGAGTTAATCAGAGATTCCTTAATAGTTGCCTATTAAATCACTTTTGCAAGAGTGCCTGCTGTCTTAGCCGCATCTTTGATACGAGTAAGAATATGAATATTAGGGTCGGAACGTCGCATAGCGGCAAAGAAATCATCCATATTGAAGTCTTGATAATAGGTGCCACGTTTCGTCATTTTCTGGCGGTTATCTGCAATAACGGCATTTGACCGACCTGCATTAACCCTACCATATTGATAGGACGAGTTACGAGAAAAGCTATTAATGTAGATATTATTGCCACCCGCTAAACGCAGTGGTAATAGATTGACATGAATAGGGCTTCCGTTAGGACTAGATAAATCCAATGTACCTGAGAGTAATCCTAAAATAGCAATTTGGTGTGCACTATTGGTTTGTACGCTAATGTTTTCCATATGAATATTTTCAAACGAACCATCACTGGCAAACAGACCTTGTAAGGCTCCCTGAGAGCGAACCTTAATATTCTTGATAACAATGTCGTGTAGTTTGGCACCTGCAAATTGGCTGTTGTAACGGCTAATACTACGGTCTGAAGGGATAAGCTGTATCGCGTCACGATGTGCCAGATATTTATAATGTTTAAGTGCAGGAGCGGGGCCAACATGCTGATTGATACGGTCTATTTTCGCATCGAAATCACGCGGGAAAGAGGTGTCAAAAATGGTGTCGTTGATGGTGTAACCCTCTAATCGAACACCTGATACTTTTATTTTAAAACAATCACGGATGTAAGGATTATTAATCACCGTTCCTGCGGGAGGGAGCTTGGATGGATGAGTAATATCATAGAGTGTTTCTTTTGCGGGAACCAAGTGACGATATTGACTTTGTGTAAGTAAAGTATCAATTACTTCCATATAAGCATGTTCATTGGAATAGTTTCGAGTCGTTAAATACTTATGCGCAATAGATTTTTCTTGAACATTCGCACTGCCTACGTGTTGTGGAGTGCCTTGGCCTCCCGTGTTGCTGGGTTGTTTTGGGCGTTGGTTGCTAGCATCATTAGCAGGCTGAGTATGTGTTGATGTGTTAGATGAGCCTCCAGCAGAGGGAATAGCAGCACCCGTGAGGAGTGCCGTTATTTTTTTAACCTGTAGATTATAATCATCTCTTTGTTGATGAAAAGCGTTAGCTTGTTGATGATTACCTTGCTTCAAAGCCGTACGCATATTCGTATCAGCCTCTTTAGCTTTACGGTTTAGGTCGGAGATTTGTGCTTTTAGCGTAGCTCTATCTGTTGTCGATGAACTAGAGATAGGCACTGAACCGCCAGCGAGCTGATTTTTCTCTGCCAACAGATCATTTCTTCGCTCAATCCACTCATTGGCTTTAGGCGAGTGATATTTTTGATACTCAGTAATCATTTTATCCGCATGAGCGATCTCAATAGAAATCACCCGTATTCGTCTTTGCACCACAGGGTCTTGAGAATTTCCTGAATGGGTGGGTTGGGGAGCTTTTCCCGTGATTCTCGCTCTACGAGCCAGTAAATCATTCTTGCGCTGAATCCATTGACTGGCTTTAGGTGAATTGTATTTTTGATACTCACGAATCATTTTATTCGCATGAGCAATTTCCAAGTCCAGTACTCTCACCTGTTTATTCGTAGCTTGTGCTGCCGCTATTGCATCGCTTGCAGTACTGGTTGCAGCACTAGCTCTAGAATTTGAAGAGGGTGTAGCGCTTGGTTTGGGGTGTGCAGGAATAGGGGGTGGTGTATGCGGCTGGTTGTTTTTTAATAATGCATCTCGTTGTGCAACTAGCTGGAACTTTCGACCTATCCAGTGTTGAGCCTTTGGAGATTTAAAGCGCTGGTACTCAGCAATCATTTTATCGGCATGAGCAATGTCAGCATTGAGATCATTGATCTTATTCTGTTGATTAGCAGGTATGGCACTTGCAGATGCCACAGCACGTGGCTGTGAAGGTGCAGATGAAGCAGAAACAGTCGTACTTGTTGAGCTAGTATTTTTTTTAGTTAATTGTTCTTTTTCGTTAAGAAGCGTATTAAGTAAAGCAGTTTGCTTTGTTACCGCAGCACTTTCACCTCTTTCAGTATGAATACTGATTTTTCTTTTGATGTACTGAATTTGGTTTTTAAGTTGCCTTAGCTTTCGAGCATCTTTTGCTGATGGCTTTGACCCTGCTGACGGTATTTTTGACCCAGCTGACGGCACTGTAGCTGATTGAGCCGCGAGGTTTATTTTCCCCTTATCCCCATTCTTCTTCTCAGCAGCGACGAGCTTATCTCGCTCCTCATCAAGCACCTTAATTTCATCAAGCCATATTTTTTCAATATCAGGCCTTTTCTTTTTACGTGCGTCCACAACCCTTTTTTCATAAAGTGATTTTTTTTCTTTGATGCGGTTGAGTTTAGACTGTAGTGAGCTATTGGGCATAATGATAAATTCCTTAAGTGAGTGTTTTTATCGTTATTACAGGTGCTTGGAGGATATTTCTACTAATAAGGTATAACAATGTGAAATGCTTTTCAATATTTCATTTGTTCACCTGCTTAAGAAGAGGCTGTTGTTATAATGTTGTTTGAGATCTTTGCACGAAAGAGGCCCTCATTTTCGCGATATTGATAAAAAAATTTACTACGGGGTTTATGGGCTCCTCGTGCAAAGGTCTCTTGTATATCTTTTTTCTGAGTCTGGTGATCTTCTTCTAACCCCAACTTCTTTCCTTGTTCAAATAATAACAGCCGCATCAGGATATGAGTCACTAAACCGAACAAGGTTTGTTGTCCTATAGCAACGGGAGATTTAACCCAAGCTTTTGTATTACCCAAATCCGTTTTGCAACTATTAATATGAGACCTTTGCACGAAAGATATGACGGATATAGCAAGCTTAATAATTGAGTTGACCGTTTTGATAAAAACGGCAAGCTCACTAAAAAAATGGCTTGAATTTCCTCTATTTCTGCTAAAAATTCGGCCAATAGCTCGGCTATTCCCCTCTTTTTTAGCAAAAATAGAGAAAATTACTCTCATTTTTCTCTCGCCATCCTTTCGTGCAAAGATCTCAATATCAAAGTATTTTTCTTCATCCCATCGTTTGTGGTACAAAAAAGCGATTATGTCAGAAGTCAGGGTAAAATCATTACTTAGGTATTCATATCCATATCTTTCGGGTGACTTAAATGTCATTAGTCACCATCTTTGTTTGGAACTCTTCAGTTGGATACGTTCATCTTTTATGACACCGGTGTTGTTTTCTGTTTTTTTGCCACAGGCAATGTTTCAAGCACTTCATAGACAAAGGTTGATTTCAATCGGATAATCACTGTGGTCTTGTCTTGTATTTTGTCTTACGTTCATCCCAATAGCGAGCCTGAATATATGCACGATGCACTACATAGATCGCATTTTTTATATACGTCCAGGTATCAACAGTAATGTCAGCATATTATCTGCATTGAAGTCACGGATTCAGTAGCAGCTACTCATACCCATCAAAATAATAGTTCTCAAAACTAGTAAATGGATAATCTCCAAACAGTTTTTTAAGCTTAAATGGAATAGTCTTTCGACCATAGAAATCAAGCTTTCTATGCCAGGACAATTCATAAGTAGTTTTCGCAGAGGATAAGTTATTCATCCCTAAGTCATAAGTAGGCATATGGAATACGGTGGTTTCTTTATTAAGACCTTTTGCTAATATGTGGCTCATTTCATAAGGAAGTAGCCTAAAACTAGATCCTCCCCAGCTTAATGATAGTTTATTAAAGAAAGGTAAAGATGGTAATCGGGGTAGGGGGTATTGAGAGATACCATAGGCTTTAAACGCAGCCAACGAAGGATAGTCACTTTCAAGTGCATTGATGCTTTTGTTAGTGACTAATGAAGAATCATATTGAATCCCCAGCTTCCGTAATACTGAGCAATAGTAATCAAAGTCGGTGTGCTGTATCGGCAATCTTAAATGTCGCACTCCAATAATCTTATTCTCAGTAATATCTTCTAGTAGATGAACTCCATTTTGAACTTTGCCTTGAATAGATGATTTTTCATATGATGATTCAAGTAGGCAAGCAATCTCATGTCCAGCCGTATGGATCTTTCGTACTAACACAGGGTATTTAGAAGCGACACTTAAAGGAATAAAAAAGCTGGCTTGCACATCATGCATGTGTAGAATTTCAAGCATGAGCAAGGTGTGTTTCCAGACATCATTTGATACGGAATAGCTGTTATCCAATACCGATTGTTGCCAGTCCATCACATTAACAGTGAAAATCATAATGCTAAAAGAATGTTTAAAAGCCATAGAAAGATAAGAGGATAAATGACCAAAAGCATCAGGTCAGGTATTTTAAGGATGAAGCGAAGAAGATACTAGGATGAATGCATGCTTCTTGCATTAATGTTAGAATCATTATTAATTATATATTATAACGTATTGATACAGCTCCCTAGCGCTCTTTGGCTGGGTGATAAATTATGAATGAATCGCTACTTCGTACAGGGCAATTGATAGACAATAATTTACTTTTTTTAGTGGCGTTACTCATGTTGATTATCGGCTTTGCCATCGGCTGGATTATTTATGCAGCCCCCTTGGGAAAAGCCCAAGCTGAAGTACAACGAATGCGCTTTAAACTAGAGGCGGAAGAACGCATCCATGATGAACGTATTCAGATATTAGAACAGAACAAAGTGCAGCTGCAAAATAGCTTTGCGGCACTCTCACAACATGCTTTGAGAGAAAATAATGCACAATTTTTACAGCTCGCCCAAGAAACACTCCTGCGTTTCCATTCGAGTGCACAACATGATCTAGAAGGGCGAAAAGCCTCAATTGAAGAAATGATTCTGCCGATTCAACAAGCCTTGGATCAAACCAGAAAACAAATTCATGAGATAGAAAAAGAGCGTCAAGAAAGCTTTGGTGCGGTATCGGAGCAGCTAAAAAACATATCAACGGATCATGAAACGTTACGTGTTGAAACACACAAGTTAGTGACGGCATTACGTCGCCCAGAAGTGCGTGGACAATGGGGGGAAGTTACCCTTAAACGTTTAGTAGAGCTAGCAGGTATGGTCGAACACTGTGATTTCGTGGAACAAGAACATCGATCAAATGGCGAAAAAAGCATCCGCCCCGATTTAATCGTCAAGATGCCAGACTCGCGTGAACTGATTATTGATGCCAAAACACCGCTCGATGCCTATCTAGAAGCTAGTAATACGGATGATGCGCACATCAGAAAGCTAGAATATCAACGACATGCCAAGATAGTACGAGGCCACGTAAATGAACTAGCTGCCAAATGTTATTGGGATCAATTCGACAATGCGCCCGACTTTGTGGTGCTGTTTGTACCTGGTGAGCAATTTTTAGGAGTTGCTCTAGAATATGATAAAAACTTGTTAAGCGATGCGTTAGCTAAGAATGTTATTCTCGCGTCGCCAACCAGCCTGATTGCGCTACTACGCTCGGTTGCTTTTGGTTGGAAACAAGTCACACTCTCTGAAAATTCGGAAATTATACGGGACTTGGGGCAAGAGCTTTACAAAAGGGTTGCGACCTTCACCGAACACATGGCACGATTAGGACAAAGCTTAAACAATAGTGTGGATCATTATAATAAAGCGATAGGCTCACTAGAGCGGAGCGTACTGCCAAGTGCAAGACGATTTACCGAATTGGGAATTCAGGAAGTTAAAGCCATCCCTGAAACAGATATAGTGGATAAAATAGCACGTCACCCCTTGGGTAAAGAGAGCAGAGAAGATACAGAGAATGACACGTAATACATAGGTACAGTATTGCTGACTGTATTAAGAGACCTTTGCACGAAAGATATGACGGATATAAATGGCTTGAATTCCCTCTATTTCTGCTAAAAATTCGGCCAATAGCTCGGCTATTACCCTCTTTTTT
>JALXAX010000144.1 GCA_026991755.1 Thiotrichaceae bacterium
GTCTTCAATGTGCTTTTCGATCTATTTAAACGATGAATAGGTCGATTATAATCCTTTTAATAGATGGTTTTATTCTTATCATTATCTATCTGGGTGGAAAGTCTTATTTAATTTTTCATTTGGTCTTTTATAATATTGAAGTCACGGATTCAGGTTATTAATAACTGAATAGGTGACTTCAATACCGATAGTGGGGCACTTCCCGTATTCCGCAGGCTTCATACGGGCTACATGTTGAGTCGCCATACCTGCTCTTCGTGAACCTTGACTAATTTGCTTTGGGAAAAGATAGTTCTCCTATGAGATTCCATAGAAGGGATTAGTGGGTAGCCCGTATGAAGCTTGCGGAATACGGGACAGCTTATAACTGACACTTGGCTTATTATAAACTCTTAAAACCAAATTAATTTCTTGTTATTTTAAACGAATGGGCTGATGTAATAATCAGCTTTCTTAAGCTGCAATATTTTTTGCAAGTAACTGATATTTGTTTTTCTTGTCACCACATTTCATCACAAAGTAAGCATTTACTAATGAGCTACAGGCTGCATCTAAACGGTCTTGAGCTTCGCTATGATTACGTGAATACTGTGCAATGAACTTACAACCCATTTGTTCAGCAGCTTGTGTAAATTTACAAACTGATGCATAGGCTAAGTATTGAGATTCCAGATTCACTAATAGATCCATTCTTAACATAACAACTCGGTCTACAGAGCACCCTGCCAAAGAAAAAAGCTCATCAAAAACTTCTTTATAGTTGGTAGACATACTCAAATTGCCCGCAATAGCAGGTTGTGAATTAAAGATAATTAACTGGCCTTTATCAACGTAAGGTTGGGCATTTAAGCCAATCATTGCCAGTTTTCGGATCAGGTATTCTGGGCTTTCAGGGCTAACTAAAATAACGTTCTCACCCTTTTTTAAACCTGCACTGACTGATTTTGCAGCCATTAATATCTCTAAGCTCATATTTGCGGTTTCAATCAAACGAAATGATGTTTGAGGTAAGACAGGTTTTGCTAGTAAATGACTACGCTTACGGCTACGAGAACTTGTATTAGCTTTTTTGTTTGCGATAGCTGGGTTTACTAAAGCAGATGGGGCAGTATGTGCAGGAAAATTGATAATATTATTTTTATTAGCAGTAGTCATTTTATTATCCTAATTCTTATGTTTTTTATTGTTGACTTATGCTGGATATTTTAGCAATTCTCCTTATCCTGTCTGCACACCTCGTCCATCAAACAAATACCTCTAATCTACGTATTTACCAATCATCCTTAAAATTCAACCGCGAAAGATTCAACTCTGGTTTTTCCTTTACCAGAAACCAGTTCAGAGCCCAGTTCTATGGATGCTAGATAGTGCTGAGTGTCTATATAGTTATGCTTCGTTGAATAGCTGATAAAGGCACTCATATCTATACGGTCTAGTTCAGAATAGGCGTTACTGTTTGATAGTAATTGATTATTTTTCACTCCTGTATATACAAACCCTAAATAGAGCCAATGATATTCATCACCAGGCACATCTATTGACGGTTCAACATAGACATCGAATTGGTGATTATCAATAAATACCGTATCCACTTTTTTACCGGGCATACCTGGCCAGTTTTGCTGAAAGAGGTGTATCGCGAGTTCTACGGTACGAGTGGAAGGCTTTGGTACTGCGCTACTAGTAATCCATGATTCTAATAACAAATTATGGCTGCCACTACCCACTTGTTTTGCTTTAAAAGTAACGGTTAGTTTTTTAATATCATCCACTTTTACGGGCAGATGCTGGCTGGTCGAGTGCTTATTCCATGGTTTGTGGCCGTATAATATAGAAGGGTAAGCTAATACGTTGCCATCATGACCTTGCCACTGCCAATTCCATTCATAGCCTTTATCTTTTGTTGCTATGCATTGTTTTATACCCTTATAGTCTTGTGCTCCCCATACATTATTAGTCAGCAGGTACTCACCTGTTTTAATCTCAGCCCATGCTTTACAGCTCTGTTTATCTATAGGTGAATAGCTACAACCTGCTATATTTAAGAAGAAGCTTGTGAGCAATAACGTCATCACAGAAAACAAGCGATGTGGTTTGGTTTTTGAGCTGCCCATTGAATGTATGCCTTTTATAGTGATTCATTTAGTCTGACAATTATAAAGAACTTACCCCATCTCACTTAACTATTAAGATAGAAGAGAGGTATTGGACTATAGAATAGATGTTCACATGTTTAATTTCTTATCTACTGTGGTAGAGACGTTGCATGCAACGTCTCTACGGAAATTATTTATGTGAAAGTCTATATCAGTAACTTTTTAGTTTCTTGATTGAACTACCTACAAGCATTATGATTCTGATAATTAAATAAACACTTTACGCAGTCTATCTGCTATTTGGGGCAACAATGAAAATCTTTAAAATACTATCCATCGTTATATTCTTAGCCGTTATTTTGATTGCCGCTGGACTGGCATACTTTGTTAACACCTTTGATGCCAACCTTTATAAAAAGCAAATCATCAGCCTCGTTAATAAGCAAACAGGACGAGAGTTAACGATTGATGGTGATCTTAAGCTGGCCGTTTATCCTGATATTGCTATCGAAATGGGCAACACCTCACTTTCTAACGCGGCGGGTTTTGCGGGTGATGACTTCGCTACTATTGGTTCGGCTCAAGTTTCTGTAGAGGTGCTTCCTTTATTAAAGAAGGTGATTAAGGTCGATGAAGTTCGTCTTAATGGGCTAAAGCTTAACTTGCATCGTAAAGCCGATGGCACAACTAACTGGGATGATCTTGCTAAAGGCTCTGACTCCAAGAAAGGCAAGAAAGAAGAATCAAAGTCAGACAAGCCTGCTAAAGTCGTTGAAGAAATGCTAAACAACCTCTCTGTTGCAGGTGTCAGTTTAAAAGATGCGGATATTCATTGGCGTGACGATCAATCGGGACAAGATATTCGCCTGTCTCCTGTTAATCTCAAAACTGGTACTTTCAAACCAGGAAAGCCCTTACCTGTAGACTTATCGTTAGTGATGAAGCAGAAAAACCCTGCTACCACTATTGCCGCAGAAGCTACAACAACGGTGACGCTAAGCAACAATAATCAACATTTTTCTCTAGCAAACCTCACCTTAAACAGCACAATTACAGGTGCACAAGTCCCTAATGGTGCGTTGAAGACAAAGCTGAGTGGTGATGTTTCGGGTAGCCCTGAAAAAATTACCATTCCTAATCTTAGCTTACGGGTTGAGCTGGATGGTGATTTGATCCCTCAGGGTAAAGTTGAGGCGGATATCAATGGTAATGTGATTTTTGATGTTAATGCTCAACTTGCCACCATTGGAGGGTTAAAACTTGATGCCAAGGTAAATGGTAAACCTCTCGATGGCGGCAATCTGCATGCGCTTGTTACGGGTGATACTCGCTTCGATATAGCGGGTCAAAAGCTATCCATCCCTAACTTGGCTGTTGATGCCAATCTAGCAGGTGGTTTTGTAAAAGGCGGTAGTGCTAGCGCCAAAATCAAGGGTAATACGCAGTTTGATTTAGGCAAACAATTTCTGAATATTTCGGGGCTAAAGCTTGATGCCAATGCTAAAGGCGAACTATTGCAGGGCGGAAGCGCCAACTCACACCTATCAGGCGACCTAGCCGTAGACTTGGCAAACTCGCACATAAAAATGCCTAGTATCACCATGAATACACAAGTGGAAGGCGGGCCTGTACCCGGTGGAAAGCTATCACAGCAAGCCCAAGGTAGTGTGGATATGAACTGGGCTAGTCAACAAGGCGGGGTTAATCTCTCCAGCTTATTAGTCAAGCTTGCCAATTTAGAGCTAACAGGTAGCCAAATACAGCTACAACCCTTGGCAGAAAAGCCTGCTGTTACAGGTCAGTTCAAAACCAACACCTTTAACTTAAAAGAAGTACTGAAAACTTTAGGTATTGAAGCACCTGTCACGAGCAATCCTAAAGCACTCTCTCAACTACAGGCTCAATTTTCTTTAAAGGCAAATACGGAGAATGCTGATCTTCAAGCCCTAAAAATAAAATTAGATAAAACTTCAATCACCGGGTCATTAGCTGTTAAGAATTTTACAGCGCCTAGTATTCAACCTGAGCTAAGTATCGACAGTATTAATGTTGATGACTATCTCGCACCTAGCTCAAAAGGCGGTGCTTCTGCTCAGGCTGCTTCATCATCATCTGATAACCAAGAGTTACTACCTTTAGAAACACTACGCACACTTAATATTGAGGGTGGGTTTAAAATTGGCTCGATGATTATTAACAAGCTGAGCTTAAGTAATGTCAACGCTAGGATTAACGCTAAACAAGGTTTAATCATTATTGACCCTGCCAATGCCAGCTTATATAAAGGCCAATATAAAGGTCGTATTACGCTAGATGCAAAGCAAGCTACGCCTACCATGAAGATGCGCCATGAGCTAGTGGGGTTACGTTCTGAAGGGTTGTTATTTGACTTGTTTCAGGATAAATATATTTCGGGCGATACGAAGCTGATTACCGAACTTAGCTCGCATGGCAATACGCTAAACGCTTTATTAAGTAACCTAAATGGTACGACCAGCATTGGCTTTAATGATGGCACGATTAGAGATTCGAACCTTGCAGAAAAAGTATCGTTAGCGGTTAAAGTATTTGAGAAAAAGAAGGTCGAAGGAGATAAGTCTGTTGTCACCTTTACAGGATTAAGTGGGGATTGGAAAACCACTAATGGCGTGTTTAAAACCGACAACCTCAGTATGCTATCTCCTTACTTTAATATCTCTGGCGCGGGCACAGCGGATGTTGCCAAACAAGTGTTAGATATGAAATTACGCATTGGCCCAACGGGTGAAAAGGGCAAGAAAGTTTTTGCACCTTTGCATATTTATGGCTCTTTTTCTGATCCCAAATTTAAACTTGACCTGAAAGATTTAGTAAAGGCTCTCGCTCAAGCAGACCTTGATAAAGTAAAACAAGAAGCTAAAGAGAAACTTGAGAAAGCTAAACTAGAAGCTAAACAAAAACTGGACGCCGAAAAACTCAAGCTACAAAACAAACTGGCGGCGGAGAAAGCTGCAAAAGAACAACAACTTAAGAAAAAACTAGCAGATACAAAAGCCAATGCACTTAAGAAAATTGAAAATAAAGTAAGTGGAGATGCGACTAAAGCTAAAGCGGATAAAAAGGTTGATGAGGTAAAGGACAAACTGAAAAACAAATTGAGAGGCTTGTTTTAAAATTTAACATGGACACTAGTTTTTCCAATAAGGTGCTAGCCTGGTTTGATGAGCACGGACGCAAAAATCTACCTTGGCAACAAAACCCACACGCTTACAACACATGGGTTTCTGAAATCATGTTGCAGCAAACTCAAGTGGCGACCGTTATCCCCTATTTCGAAAAGTTCATGTCAGCTTTTCCTGATGTCATCACGCTAGCTAATGCAGATCAAGATGAAGTACTTAAACATTGGGCGGGGCTTGGCTACTATAGCCGAGCACGTAATCTACATGCCGCTGCCAAACAGGTTCGAGATGAATTTAAGGGTATTGTGCCAGATGATTTAGATGCGCTGATAAGCCTTTCTGGTATTGGGCGTTCAACCGCAGGTGCTATCTTGAGTTTGGCTTATCAACAACCCCAAGCTATTTTGGATGGCAATGTGAAACGCGTGCTTACTCGCTATCATGCCGTTTCAGGCTGGACGGGAAAATCTGCTGTACTTAAAACATTATGGTCGTTGGCCGAGGCGCATTTACCTACTGATCAAACGGGTCAATCTAATCAGCCAAACCCACCTAGTCCTCCTCTTAGCCAACGCAATGCAGATTATACCCAAGCCATGATGGATCTTGGTGCAACGCTTTGTACACGCACAAAGCCAACCTGTTTAATTTGTCCTTTACAGGAAGGTTGTAAAGCACTCAAGCAAGGCAATCCGACCGATTATCCAACACCTAAACCCCGTAAGGTTGTTCCTGATAAATATGCCACTATGTTATTGCTCATCAACGATGATAATGATGTATTACTGGAAAAACGTCCTTCACCGGGTATTTGGGGTGGATTGTGGAGTTTGCCACAGTTTGATGATCAACAAAGTGCAGAAAGCTGGTATGAAAACAAATACAATCATGTATTTAATCACATGGAAGAGCTAGATAGCTTTTCTCATACTTTTAGCCATTTTCGCTTACATGTTCAACCGATCAAAATAAAGCATTCAATACAAGCTAAAGGGGTTATGGAAGCAGATGACAACCTCTGGTATAACAGTGGCACAGATTTTAGTGGTGGATTACCCGCCCCAATAAAGAAACTATTTAAAAGGATTCAACTATGACACGTATGGTTCAATGTATTAAGCTTGGTAAAGAGTCAGAAGGTTTAGAGCGCCTTACTTACCCTGGTGAGTTAGGTAAGAAGATTTTTGATAATGTATCAAAATCAGCTTGGGGTGACTGGATTAAACAACAAACTATTCTTATGAATGAGTATCGTTTAACACCTGTAAATCCTAAAGACCGAAAATTTCTTGAAGAAGAAATGGATAAGTTTTTCTTTGGTGAAGGCGCTTCTAAAATTGATAATTTCGTGCCTAAATAAAGGTTAAGGAATCTCTGATCAGAGTTAATCAGAGATTCCTTAAGGCAAATAGCGCATACCATATAAAACAGGCTGTCCTCCTTATTTCAAGACTGATAGCTCACAAAATCGTGCTATCTTGACCTTAATCAGAAAAAACCCCACCGAACTATGGAGAATATAAGTTAGTTCTTATATAATCCGCCGATATTTTTTTACTGATCCGTTATTCAGGAGTACATAGTGTCAACTCATTCTTCACACAAAGATCCCGCTGCAAAAGTAGTACTATTAGTTAGTTTACTGCTTATTCTTGCTACTGTTTTTGTTCTTGTTAGTAGTCTTTTCAGTACTATTTCTAAAAATAGCACTAAAGGTGAAATTGACATGGACACTCTGGTTGCGAATAACGCATCTATGGTCGAAGCAAAAATTAAGCCTATTGGTGAAGTGACTACTTCTGATGCTTCTGGCGCTGTGGCTGCTGGCCCTGCTCGTTCTGGCGAAGAAGTTTATACGGCTGTTTGTGCAGCTTGTCATGGTACAGGTGCTGCAGGCGCTCCAAAGATTGATGACAAAGCTGCTTGGGCACCTCGTGTGGATACTGGTTTTGATGCACTCATGAATACGGCTATTAACGGTAAAGGCGCTATGCCAGCTCGTGGTGGTCAAAATGTACCTGATGCTGAACTAAAAGCTGCTATCGCTTATATGACAACTAAAGCAGGTTTCAACCTGGCTATTCCTAAAGATGAGGCTCCCGCAGCAAAAGCAGAAGAGCCCACTAAAGAAGCAACATCAACGGATGCTAAACCAAAGGCAGAAGCTGAAACTACCACTGACGAGAAAAAAGAAGAAGCTCCAGCAGCAGCTAGCGCGGCTCCTGTTGCGCCTTCTGCACCAGAAACACCTAAGACGCCAGAGACACCTAAAGCTGAAGAGGCTTCTGCTCCCGTTACAGTAGCAGCACCTGAAGCTGTAGCGACACCTGAAGTTGCAGCAGCCCCAGTTAGCGAAGAAAAAGCAGCACCCGCAATATCAGGTGAGACAATTTACAAATCTACTTGTTTCGCTTGTCATGGAATGGGCGTAGCAGGTTCTCCAAAGTTGGGCGATAAGGCAGCTTGGGAGCCACGTATTGCAAAAGGCAATGATGCGCTTTACACATCTGCTATTAAAGGAGTGCAAAGCACAACAGGTGTAATGCCTCCTAAAGGCGGAAACTTCAGCTTATCTGATGATGAAGTTAAAGCTGCTGTGGATTACATGGTTGCTAGTGCGAAATAAGCAACACCCTACAACCTTATAACCTGAATCCGTGACTTCACTACGGCACAGGACACAAGCTATTGGTTCATCACAGGTTTAAAAAATACCCGCTTAACAAAGGGTGAAGCTAAGATTTTTTTAAAATCCCGTGCTAAACCAATAGCTTGCGCCCTGTTATCCGCATTGAAGTCACGGATTCAGGTATAACTCATAAAAAAAGGCACCTTAAATTAAAATTTATAGGTGCCTTTTTTATTGCTTACGTAGCAAGCAACAGATTAGTTACTTGTTCAGTGGTTCTTAATTAGGGTCTTCATAAAAAACATACGAAGTAGAGTAGTCACTAAATTCAAAGTAAACTTTCTTCTCTCCCTTATCCGCTATACCATTCAAATTTGTATCATAAACACCATAACCATAACGATAAGGACGTGACCCACCATCTGAAGTACCCGAAGCAGTAGAAAGTTTATCTATCTCCAAAAACTTCTTTACTAGCTTATCACCTGCATAGACTTCCAAAACACCATTCGTACCTGTCCAGTTCTGGATACCACGACCAAACTTATTCTGTGTTTCCTGTGTACATGAGGCTAAGCCCAAAACACTAACGACACCTACTGCGAACATTGCTTTCTTTAGCATTGTTTATCACTCCTTAATAAAATTATGATGCAACTACTTTCAACCTAGGTTCTAACATACTATAGCAAAACTAATAGGGTTTCGCTGAGGCTGTTTGAAGGACTGATTGGCTTTTATCCAACAATAAATAAGCCCGACGTAAACCTGTAACCTGATTTGCCCAGTTACGCGCCCACTCACCCGTACCCGTGTAAAAATCAAGTCGTGAGTTGCCTTTAATCGCATTTCCTCTGTCTTGTGGAAACAGCAATCGCCATTCATAATTCAAGATATTACCTTGGTTATCAATTCGTGGGATTTCAGCTAACAACACTGCACCAAAAGGAATGAAGCTTGTATCTACTGCAACCGTATGACCAGGTATTAACTTCATACCTGATGCCGTCGATGCCATTTCATTACCTATCGAGAAATAAACATAGCGAGGGTTGGCTGCAAAAACTTCACTAATGGACTCAGGGTGCTGGTGTAACCATGCTGTAATCGCTCGACGTGAAAGGTCACCATTAAGATAACCCCTGCTTTGCATATACTTTGCAATACTCTTAAAGTGTTTACCGTTAGAACCTGAATAGCGCAGGACCTTACGAGCACCATCCTCAAATACCAATACACCCGAACCTTGCATGTGAATATAAAACAAGTCTATTGCATCTCTAACCCATGCAATTTCTAGCCCTCTTCCCTCTAATGCACCTTTATTGATATCAGCACGACTAAAAGTTCGTTGATTATCCATCGGATCACGATAAACAGGAAAACGATACTCATAAGAATAGTGTTTTCTCGCTTCAATTTCTGGTGTGTAGTAACCCGTAAACTTTGTCTTATTGCTGGTGTAATGGGATAAACTCACTAGCTCAAATTGATCTAATAAACTTTGCTGATTATCCAACCAACGCAAGACACCATTTGCCGTATTAAGTAATTGACCACTACTAAGGTTTACCCCTTTATCAGCAAAACGTCTGTATCTAGGATATTTCTTTAGAAACTTAATTTGATTACTCAGACCTTCTCGTGTCGCTTTATTATTGACCACACAAGAGCTATTCATAATCGCTAATTGATTACAATCTACTGATGGTGAGACAGATGAGGTAAATGACTCTGAATAAAGCCCTTCAGATGAAGTATTCCATGAATCTGTGATTTCGACTTGCTCATAGCGAGACATCTGTTCACCGGCATAATCCTTGGGGAGGAATTCTGCATGAATAGAAGTTATCGCCAAGCCAGCCATGAGCATTGCTGCTACATATCGGTTTAACATTTGACACCCTTATTTTTATTATTGATAACCATGACTTTTTTGGGGAAAGTAACGGTTATTTGTTATTGGGATGTTAAGTATGCAGGATTCGTTTTATAAAAACTGGTTGAGCTGATGAAATGCAATTCTTAAATATTTATAAAGTGAGACCTTTGCACGAAAGATATAATGGATAAAGGCTTAACTTTCGTGCAAAGGTCTCAAAGTATTTATTCCCGGCAAAAAAATAGGGTGCTAATTGCACCCTACTTCCTAAAAGATGATAAACATCAACCTAAATGCCGTAATGAAGTCACAGATTCAGGATTAAAGCCTACGGTAAGTATTCACACGGTTACGCCACCCTGCTAACCATCTAGCTTCATTATTTTGCGGTGGTGAATTTCTTACTCTACGAGCTAACACACCATAAGCCGCATCGGCAAAATTATTTAATGCCTGTGGTCCAGGCTGGCTGGGGCGCATCGTTTCGAGCACTTGCAACATGCCCCAGTTCTGACCTCGATAGCCACCGCTACGATTCAAACCTTCACCTTTAAAATTCACATAATCAATAAGTGGATACCAACCACCTGGCGTATTAGCCAACGCGTTAATGTTTTGCGCAACGAGTTTCTTTAGCTGAGGAGGTGTTGCTTTAACAAACCTCTGTAGCGCAAACTTGCTTCTCTCAACGATATGTTCAGCCTGTAAACCACGTGTTTGATATAAATAACTAATGAGTTGCTGTACTTGAGGAGTGTGTTTTACACGTTCCAGCTCTTGCTTTGTATACCAGGGCGCGCCACGAGCCACTGCAAAAGTCACCCACGGAGGAGGTGGAGCACCACGACTAGTCATATATTCGATCAGCTTGGGAAAACTATTACCAAAGCGTTGTTTTCTTCCTGCGGGATACCACGTGTAGTGTCCAATCCCCATTGCCGCAAAATCTTCTCCGACATTCCAATGAACGAGCTTATTTCTATCTCCGCCTGCTTCATTGATAAAAATCTTTTCACCAATTCTACGCATTTCAGCTGCATCAGGTCCCATGGAAATAGTGGGACCAGTACCTGCTTCAGGGATGATCCCTCCTGCTTCAGGGACGGTTTGACCAAACTGATTAAGACTACAACCTGAAATGGTGGTTGCAAAAAAAAGGACTAGCCCAACACTCAACACTCTTTTCATACTACTTCCTTGAATTATTTCCATTATATGAGACCTTTGCATGAAAGGATGGCGAGAGAAAAATGAGCGTAATTTTCTCTATTTTTGCTAAAAAAGAGGGTAATAGCCGAGCTATTGGCCGAATTTTTAGCAGAAATAGAGGAAATTCAAGCCATTTTTTAGTGAGCTTGCCGTTTTATTAAAAACGGTCAACTCAATTATTAAGCTTGCTATATCCGTCATATCTTTCGTGCAAAGGTCTCTTAAACTTTTTTACATCTCTTAATGTAGCACTTCGTTACCTATAATGCCTGTTTATATATAAACCATTCTATAAAAACAAATGGCCATTTAGCTAAAAAAAACGAAAGACTATCTCAATAAATCAAGAATACTTTCATTAACATAGCCATCTGCGGGGATACCCATATCTTTTTGCCAAGCTCTCAATGCCTGTCGAGTGTTCGGGCCTATCTTCCCGTCAACACCACCCGTATCATACCCAAGTACAGTCAGCAGAAACTGTAGATCTTTTTTCTCAGTAAAGCTTAGTGTTGCATCTTTACGAGGCCACTCTGCAATGAGCTCTTTACCACCACGAATACGATCACCTAAATAGCCTACAGCTAACGCATAAGCATCAGAATTATTATATTGTTTAATGACTTGAAAGTTTTTAAAGGTTAAGAATACAGGACCTTTATGTCCTGCAGGCATAAATATTCGTGCATCCTTCTCATCCAGACCATTAAGAGGCCTACCATCTGCTCGGAGTACGCCATCTTTCGCCCACTCAGCCACAGACAACCACACCGTTGGAGAAGCTAACTCCCAATTAAACTCATCGGGTAATTTAACTTCGATACCCCAAGGCTGATTTTCCTTCCAACCGGCTTCTTTCAAATAGTTGGAGGTAGAGGCAAAAACATCGTCCAAGCTATTCCATAAATCTTTACGATCTACATTATCAAAATTAACAGCAAATTTTTCGTATGTAGAAGGCATAAACTGGGTATGCCCCATTGCTCCCGCCCAAGAACCTTTTAGTTCTTTCACATCATAGTGATCATTTTGGATAATTCTTAGCGCGGCGGCTAACTCTGACTGGAAAAAATCCCTACGCTCACTGGCATATGCCAAGGACGCTAAAGACCTAACGACTTGATAACGACCAAAGTTTTTACCATAGCTACTTTCCAGCCCCCATATTGCCACGATATATTCGGGCTGAATGCCATAGGTTTTTTCAATTCGAGCCAACAGCTCATGATGGCGTGCGAGTAATCTTCGGCCTTTACGAATTCGCTTATTTGAGGCTGCAGTATCAAGGTATTCCCAAACCGATTTACTAAATTCGGGCTGCTTGGAAATAAATTTTATGACACTAGGATCAAGTTTAATCCCTGCAAAAACATCATTTAAGGTTTTTTTACTGACATTGTTTTCTAATGCATAGTTATAAAAATCAGCTTTCCACTGATTAAAACTGACATCACTATGATCGGGGGTTTCAGCAGCAGCTGAAAACCAAAAGAGTACTCCCACAATCCAGTATTTAATGTATTTTCTTTTTATAAACACAAGACTCTCAACGCTACTTATTTATTCATTTTCTTGTTCTTACAACCAACTATCAATCAGAATTGTAACTACTCAGAATTTAGGGTTCCCATATTGTAGTCTTAACATCACTTGTCTAGCTGCGTTCTTACGCAGCTCATCTTTAATCAGACGCTCTTCTTCTATTTTACCTAAAACAAATGCAGAATCGTAAATTTGTATCTTATCAAGATTAATCTTACTAGAGGGTATTAATTCGCGATAAGTTGATTTTATCACCGAGCCAGAGCTAACAGAGGCAGAGCTAACAGAGGTAGAGTTCACTGGGATAGACTTTACAGATGACTCCGAGGAAGTAGCAGCTGAAGAGCTCGCTGATAAATCAAACCGTAAGAAAATTAAATATTCCCGTACTTCACGATTAGGGCCATAACCTGCAACACGCTTACCTTCTTGATAATTGCTCAGCTGGACAATAGCAGTTGCCTGGTTAGGGTCAGATACTAACTCACTACCCACCTCACGTAATTTGCTTTGTAGGGTTTGACCAAATGCACTCGTTGCAGAAGTGCCTTGTAAATAAATTTTCTTATACACAACAGGCAAAACCGTACTACCACGAAGATGAAAAGATTCGCCACTACAAGAAGATAATAAAATACCCAACACGAATAGGGGTAACATCACTTTTAATCGAGTAACGGTCACTTTGTTATATTCACCTGTTGCGAACCTAAACATGCACTTTTCCTTTATTAGTCGGCCATTCTGGGTTGCTCCCTTCGGGCGAGCCAGAAAGCGGCCATCCGCGTCGTTGCCCCTTTTGTGAAGGGAACAACCATTCACAGCAAGACGTGTCTAGCAGCTAACCACGTTGTTGCATCTTTTGTGAAGGGAACAACCATTCCCTGCAAGATGCGCCTAGCGGCTAACCGCTTCCTGACTCGCTGTATTTCATCAAACCTAAGTTGATGGAGTACTAGTTAGCTACGATGTTGACCAATCGTCCAGGAACCACAATAACTTTACGAACCGTTAGCGCTTCTATAAAACGTTTTACGTTTTCTTCCTGTTGAGCCAATTGCTCGATACTTTCTTTATCTGCATCAGCCGACACATTAATCTTACCTCTGACTTTGCCATTCACTTGCACCATGAGCTGAATACTGCTTTGCACTAATGCAGACTCATCAACCGTTGGCCAGGCTGTATCGACTATACTTTCTTTCTGACCTAAAGCTTTCCATAACGTTTGCGATAGATGCGGAGTGACGGGAGACAGCATGAGTACGATAGTTTCTAGTACTTCCTGCCTCACTGCATTGGACTGCTCATCAGTAGACTTAAATTTACTTAAGTCGTTCAGCAATTCCATGTTTGCCGCAATCGCTGTATTGAAGGTAAAGCGACGCGTCATGTCATCCGTCACTTTCTCCAAGGTTTGATGCAACTTGCGACGTAGTGCTTGCTGATCATCATTTAAGTTACCTTTATCCAACGAAACTACATTTTCAATACTATTGACATGCAACGCTACCTGCCGCCACACGCGATTCAAAAAACGTTGTGCGCCTTCAACGCCAGTATCCGACCACTCCATGCTTTGATCAGGTGGTGCTGCAAACATCGAGAACAAGCGTAAGGTATCTGCACCGTATAGCTCGATCATAATCTCAGGATCAACGCCATTATTCTTTGATTTTGACATTTTACTCATGCCCGCTGAAACCACATCTTCATTAGTTTCTTTTAGGAATGCACGAGTAACTTTACCTTTCTCATCAGTTTCTACATCAACATCAACAGGTGCGCACCATTCTTTTGCACCGCCTTGCGTGTCTTTATAGTAGGTATCGGCTAGCACCATACCTTGCGTAAGTAAGTTTTCGAAAGGCTCATCAGACTTCACCAAGCCTTCATCACGCATCAATTTATGGAAGAAGCGAGAATATAACAAATGCAAAATAGCATGCTCTATACCGCCAATATATTGATCAACAGGCAGCCAATAATCGGCTCTCTCATCTAGCATCACCTGATCATTATCAGGACAGGTATAGCGCGCGTAATACCATGAAGATTCAAAGAATGTATCGAAAGTATCTGTTTCACGCGTGGCCGCTTTTCCACACGTTGGACACGTTGTTTCATAAAACTCTGGCATTTTTTTGATCGGTGAACCACCTGTCTCATCAAACACCACCTCTTCTGGCAGTACAACAGGTAAATCCTTTTCTGGCACAGGGACTGCACCACAATCATCACAATAGATAATCGGAATGGGGCAACCCCAATAACGCTGTCGGGAAACACCCCAATCACGCAAGCGATAATTAACCGTTTTTCTACCCCGATTGGCTTCACTCACGGTGTTAGCAATGGCAGCGCTAGCATCCGCGGAACTTAAACCCGTAAATTCAGCCGAGCAAGTTAGCACTCCTTTTTCTGTAAATGCTTGCTGATCAACATCCGCATCAGAGCCATCTTCAGGTGTAATCACCTGTTTGACAGGAATATTATAAGCCTGAGCAAATTCCCAATCACGCTGATCATGAGCAGGAACAGACATGACAGCCCCAGATCCATACGACATCAACACAAAATTTGCGACCCACACAGGCACGGGCTTCAAGGTAAGAGGATGAATCACCATGACTCCTGTATCCATGCCCTTTTTTTCCATCGTGGCTATATCGGCTTCAGCCGTTTTCATCTTTTTACATTCGTCGATGAAGGCAGTTAATTCAGAGTTATTCTCCGCAGCCTGTATGGCTAATGGGTGCTGAGGTGCAACCGCGACATAGGTCACCCCCATTAAAGTATCGGGTCTTGTGGTAAAAACAGTTAACACTTCATCACTGTTTTCAACAGCAAAATCCAGCTCTAAACCTTCTGAACGACCAATCCAGTTTTCCTGCATCGTTACTACTTGTCGGGGCCAACCCTCTAAGCCTTGCAGATCATTGAGCAACTCATCACCCAGGTCGGTAATCTTTAAAAACCACTGGCTAATTTCACGCTGTTCGACAATCGCATCTGAGCGCCATCCTCTACCATCAATCACCTGTTCATTAGCTAAGACAGTTTGATCAACAGGATCCCAATTAACCGTTGCTTTTTTACGATAAACCAGACCCTTTTCTAATAGACGGGTAAAAAACCATTGCTCCCAACGATAATAGTCAGGTTTGCAGGTTGCTAATTCACGCGACCAATCCACTGCTAAGCCGATACGTTGTAACTGGCTACGCATGTCTTCTATATTTTTATCCGTCCAATGAGCAGGAGGCACATTGTTTTTTATCGCTGCATTCTCGGCGGGTAACCCAAACGCATCCCAGCCCATAGGTTGTAATACATTTTTACCTTGCATTCGCTGAAAACGCGCGATCACATCACCGATAGTGTAATTACGCACATGCCCCATATGGAGCTTGCCACTAGGATAAGGAAACATCGATAGACAGTAGTATTTTTCTTTATCGGGGTCTTCGGTCACTTCGAAAACTTTGTTCTCTAACCATTGCTTCTGAATATCAGCTTCTATAGCTTTGTGATCATATTGTTCTTGCATTCGTTCTTACACTCGTTTTACATACTTTTTGCATAGCTTCCGGCATGGATTTTAGCTTTGCTTGTATTATTTTAGCCTGAATCCGTGGCTTCACTGGCCGTAGTGAAGTCACGGATTCAGGTTTAGGACAGGTGAGAATAACGGTTATTACCCTGATGTTCCAGCATTAGATATGCCGTTTTCACTACTCCATTCAGCACAATAAACATGTTAATCACTATGGCGTCGATTCTATAATTTGAGACACAGAATATAAAACTTGAGCTATATCATTTATAACTATGATACAGTCTACGCAGTTCACCCCCAAACACCTCTAAATTTTATGGCTAACAATATTAATTTTTACTCAAATTTACTCAAATTTGCTGTTCTTTTAGCGCTCATCGTTGTTGTTTTAGGCGCCTATACTCGACTTTCTGATGCAGGCCTTGGTTGCCCCGATTGGCCTGGTTGCTATGGACATTTAAGCGTTCCTGAACAATTGCATGATTCCAATTTCGAGCGCCCTTTAGAACAGGGTAAAGCTTGGAAAGAAATGATCCATCGCTATGTGGCTGGCACACTTGGCTTAGTAATATTACTGGTTTTAGCGCTTGTCATTCGACGTAAACCTCGAAATTATCAATCAGCTATTTTACCAATTCTTTTAGTGCTAACCGTTGTCTTCCAGGCTCTTCTCGGCATGTGGACCGTCACCCTGCTGCTCAGCCCTATTATTGTGTCTGCACATTTAATTGGCGGCTTTACCACGCTTTCGCTTATTTGGTGGCTATTGTTAAACCAAATAAACCCACCGCATGGCTACGGTTACACCACTAATACCCCAAGAAGTTTAAAGTTCTGGGCATTACTCGGATTGCTATTAGTCATCATGCAGATTTTATTAGGTGGCTGGACAAGCACCAATTATGCAGCGCTTGCCTGTGGGTCAGATTTTCCAACATGTGCTGGTCAATGGTGGCCCGCCATGAATTTCGCTGAGGGTTTCGCGTTAACTCATGAGAGTGGCACCAACTATGAATTTGGAAAACTAGAGGCTACTGCACGTACCGCTATCCAAGTCATGCACCGTATTGGGGCACTCGTTGTCTTTATCTATATACTAACTTTGAGTACCAAACTTATTCGCTCTTCAGCAAACCATCTTAATAGTTTAGGCCTTATCTTATTAGTCTTGTTATTACTTCAAGTCAGCCTTGGCATTATGAATGTAATACTTAGCCTACCCATTGGTATTGCCGTTACACATAACCTTATAGCAGCATTGTTACTGCTAACAATCTTAGCTGTTAACCATAGGGCGTGGAAGAGCTAACAACGCATCAATTAAAAAAGATCTACTCGACTAGATCTTTCACATTATTCATCTAAAAACTCTTATTATTGATATTTAAGGAAACTATGGATCAGGGAAAAAAATCACTTCTAGCGCTAGTTTTTGTTTTTGTAGCGCCTGTCTTACTTGGCTCGTTACTTTTTTTCAATAAAGAAAAATTGGGCATTAATTCAACGGTCAATTACGGAGAGCTAATTATTCCAGCTAAGCTGACTCAAACAGAAGGTTTAACACACAACGGCAAACCCGCTCTTGCCGAACAGGCTCTTAGTAAACGCTGGACATTACTTTATATCGAACCCAATGAATGTGATGCTTTTTGCCAAGACCGATTACTGCTGATAAAAAATGTTAGGTTGTTACTCAATGAAGAAATGAGACGAGTTAGAATCACTTTTATCACGCCTCCAGCCAGCACTGAAGCCGCCATACAACAGAAATATTCTGAATTAGTGATTCGGCATATTGATTCTAGTGAGTCTGTTTTCCTCAAGCAATTCCCTCAACTGGATAAAAGACCTATTTACTTGCTAGACCCGCTTGGCAATATGATGATGCTGTACCCTCAAGAAAAACCCAGTCATAAAGCTATGATTAAAGATCTAAAGCGCCTGTTAAAATATTCTCGCGTAGGTTAGGGGCTAGGCTAAACATTATGAATAACAAAAAACCCACTATCGCTGATTATTTTTCCCTGTGTAAAGTTAAAGTGGTTGCACTTATTATGCTCACCGCTGTGGTCGGCATGTTTTTGGCTACAGACGCATTACCCCCGTGGCACCTGGTTATTCTAGGTTCTATTGGTATTGGTTTTGCTTCTATGTCGGCTGCGGCATTTAATCACATCATTGATCAAAAAATTGATGAAGAAATGAATCGCACAAAAAAACGCCCTTTACCTGAAGGTAAAATTACCACACCCAAGGCCATCATTTTTGGTGCTTCACTAGGTATTATTGGCATAGGCACGTTGATTGTAGGTGTCAACATGCTAACCGCAGTACTGACTTTCTTTGCGCTTATTGGTTATGCTGTCTTTTATACGTTGTACTTAAAACGTGCTACTCCACAAAATATTGTTATTGGTGGCGCTGCGGGTGCGGCTCCTCCGCTACTAGGCTGGACATCGATTACAAACTCAGTTGATGCAGGCGCATTATTATTGTTTTTGATTATTTTTATTTGGACGCCACCCCATTTCTGGGCACTAGCTATACATCGCAGAAAAGAATATGCAAAAGTGAATATCCCCATGTTACCCGTCACTCACGGGCACTTATATACACGAGTGCAAATCTTGCTTTACACTATTCTATTAGTGATTATTTCTATATTCCCTTATTTGGGCGGTATGAGTGGGCTTATTTACTTGGCGGGAGCATTGCTATTAGGCTTCGGGTTCTTGTATTTTGCAGTACAACTTTTAAGATCGCCCGACGATAAAAGCCTACCTATGCGAACATTCGGCTATTCAATCAATTATCTTATGATATTGTTTGTGATTCTTTTGGTAGATCATTATTACTCATTTCATCTAAGCGACTTCATGTAGCTACATTTTAATATCTTAAAGCTAATAATAATCAACTACCTGCAACAACAGGACACACTGTATGGAATTTCTAAAAGTACTCAAAAGCGTCATGTCAGCCATGATTGGCGTACAAAACAAAAAAAACTTACAAGAAGACTTCTCTAAAAGTAGCCCTATTCCCTTTATTATTGCGGGGATAATTATGACGCTCGTGTTTATTTTTAGTGTGTATTTTGTTGTCCAGTTAGCATTACCTGAATAAATCTACCACTTAAGCTCTAGCCAACTAAGCCCTAACTCAGTTATACGAATACAACTGAAAAGAAAATAAGCCAAGACCATATAACAATGCCTACTATCAAAGCCAAAGGAATGGTATAACCAAAATCAAACATATCTATTTACCTTTCTGATTTGCTGTAAAAAACTTCTTATTGCACATGCCGTTAATCTAATGTTATGAACGACGAATTTGCCAGAAGCATTGGGTACTAAGCGAGATTAAATAGATAAGCAGCAGACAGCAACCATTTGATTTATTAACTTTTTAAAATATGATTCACATCTAAATTAATGTGATTTATTAGTGACGCAGATCAAGTTAATAACAGAAAGTTGTTTCACTTTCTTTATACCAGCCTCTATCAAAGGAATTTAAAATATATTTAATTATTTCTCGTAGAACTAAGAACCTTAAATTAAATAAAACACAATCAATTAGTTACACAAAAAGAAACATGATTTTCATTAAATTTTATCTTATTATCAGCCATGTAAATGGTATTTGGCATTATTATTATATTATAACTTAGTAATATTAAGTTATTGAAATGAAGTTGCAAAGGCCTCCAAAGCAGTTATACAATCATCCTACAAAGATGATTTATGTCATAACTGATTCTAATATCCAGATCCACATTTGACTTTTAAATCTCTCAGATATAGGCACGTTCCTACATAACAATCAAAAGGTTCGGCTTATCCTTATAAACCAAAGGAGTGTGGCTTTATGGAAACAGCACAAAATACAAATAGTAAAAGTGATGTCAATTACGATTACAGTAAAGAACCGATAGAAATCCGAAAGGTTAATGCAATGGCCGCTTTTGGTTGGTTGCGTAGCGGTATTAGAGACCTAACCGTTTCTCCAACTCTCAGTATAAGCTATGGCCTCGTCTATGCAGTCGTTGGTTTGGTACTCATTGCACTTAGCTGGAACAAACCTATTTATGCGGTAGGAATGGTTACCGTGTTTTATATTTTAGGACCACTCATCGCTGTGGGGCTCTATTGCATGAGCCGACACATAGAAGCAGGCGTTAAACCGTCGTGGGATAGAGAAGGTTGTCGCGCGCTTTGTTACAACCCTGAAGGCTATATTGGCTTTGCCATCATCATTGGCATGTTAGTGGTTTTCTGGACTATTGTAGCAGCCGTTATCATTGCGATTAACTTTAACAACCTAACGATTGCAGGTTCTATAACTGAAACAGTTTCATTGTTAATGGAAAACAAAGCACTATACCCCGTTATCGGCATTCTGTTTTTAGTAGGTTTAGCCTTTGCTGTACTTTGCTTCATGATCAGCGTTATTTCTATCCCTCTTATGACTCATCGTAAGGTAGATGTAGTAACAGCTATGATTGCCAGCGCCAAGACCGTACTTAGAAACCCAATAGCTATGTTCCTTTGGGCCGCTATTATCGTACTCATGATTGGTCTTGGCTTCGCATTTGCCTTTATTGGTGTTGCCGTTACTTTACCTATCATTGGACATGCTAGCTGGCACGTATATCGCGAAACTATTGTTGATGATCGCGTGCTAACAGCGGCACCTGATTGTGACGTACCTGTTTTCCCATTCTTAAAGGGAAAAGTGAAGGTATAACTCACACAGCGACACAACTCTAATATAAGCCTATATCTTAACGGATATAGGCTTTTTCTTTCTGTATTCTCAACTTAAACCCTTTCACTACAAATCCCTACCAATCAAAGTAAATATCGCCCTACTTTCATCTAATCTGCTACCCTACTCTCATTAGATTTCACGGATTGTTATTATGCTTATCACTATTTCTCCATCCAAAGGTCAGGACTTTAAAACACCTGCTCCCATTACGGACTTTAGTATTCCAGAACGCCTGGATGAATCATTGATACTTAATAAAGAAGCGCGAAAATTAGATGTTGAAGACGTACGCGAGCTAATGACGGTTAGCGAGAATATTGCAAAACTCAATGTAGACCGATTTGAAAGCTTCAGTACACCTTTCACCTTAGAAAATGCCAAACAAGCCTTATTTGCCTTTAAAGGTGACGTCTATACAGGCATCAGTGCTGTGCAGTTCTCAGAAGATGACATCATCTATGCTCAAGATCATTTACGCATGCTGTCAGGTTTATATGGAGCATTAAGACCGCTTGATTTGATACAACCTTACCGACTGGAAATGAAAACCAAGTTAGCCAATCCACGTGGTGATAACTTGTACCAGTTTTGGGATGATCGTATTACTCAAAGTATTAACAAAGCATTAGCTACCCAGCAAGAAAAAACACTCATTAATCTAGCTTCTAACGAATATTTTAAAGCGATTAAACCAAAACTATTAGAAGGTCGCTTACTCAATATTAACTTTAAGGAAGAGAAAGACGGTAAAGCAAGAGTGATCGCTATTTTTGCAAAACGCGCTAGAGGCATGATGACGGACTTCATTATCCGTAACCGTATTGAAAAGTCTGAAGATATTAAGAAGTTTAATATGGCAGGTTATCAATATTCTGATGAGTTATCAGATGATAAACAGTGGACGTTCGTAAGACCGCAACCAGAAAAGAAAAGTTAATACTTTTGTCAGGTTTGATAGCAAAAGTTCTTAGCTGCATTGCTTTCCCGTATTACATTGCGCTTCATATGGGCTACTTATGACTTGTCACGTGTAGGTAGCCCACAGCTATCAAACTTAACTATCAAATCGCATTGATAGATCAACAGCCTTGATGTCTTTAGTAATTTCACCAATGGAAATATAATCAACCCCCGTCTCTGCGATTTGCTTCACCGTTGCCAAGGTCACACCACCTGATGCTTCCAACTCAATCTCACTACCATTGCCTGCATTGAGAGCTACCGCTATTTTCATATCATCAAGGCTAAAGTTATCTAACATAATAATATCAGCTCTCGCTCTACTGGCTTCTTCTAACTCAGTA
Organism: Thiotrichaceae bacterium; assembly: GCA_026991755.1. Taxonomy (GTDB): domain Bacteria; phylum Pseudomonadota; class Gammaproteobacteria; order Thiotrichales; family Thiotrichaceae; genus HyVt-477. The sequence goes on from JALXAX010000144.1 coordinate 22,159, forward strand.
ATATTTTCGGTCTCTACTTCTATTTTAAGATCAGGGTGTAGCTGCTTTGCTTGTTCCACTGCTTGCGATATCGAACCCGCTGCCATGATATGATTTTCTTTAATTAACACACGATCATAAAGACCGATTCGATGATTACTACCACCACCACATAACACCGCATATTTCTGGGCTAATCTAAGCCCTGGGATAGTTTTTCTTGTGTCTAATATTTTTGCGCCTGTACCTTCAACCGCTTTGACATACATTTTTGTAATGGTTGCTGTTGCTGATAACAGTTGCAGAAAATTCAAGCCAACTCGTTCACCGCTAAGCAAGGAGCGTGATGACCCTTGAACACGACACAGGATGGCATCTTTATCTACTAAATCACCATCCTTGAAATACCATTGTACGATTACTGAATTATCAATTTGCCGAAAGGTTTCATCTAACCATGCACAACCTGCGAGCACTGCGTTGTCACGACATATAATCGTCGCTTTTGAGACTTCATCCAGAGGGATTAAATCAGCGGTTACATCACCCGTTGCAATGTCTTCTTCTAAAGCAATCTGCACGGACTGGGGAATATTAGGGGGTAGTTTCATTTGTTATTTCTATAATAAGGCTTTTATCAAAGCCTATTTCTTTATCGCATAAAAAAAGGGAGTGCTCCTAGGAACACTCCCTTCTAGTATAGATCATAAGATCTAATGTAACTACTGGGTTACTATTTAGACTATTAGTCTTTCAGACGAGTAATACCCATCATCTTCAACATAGTCTTCTCGTAGAATGGCTCAGAAGATCCTTTCTTCATCTTACGGATGAAGTACTTCTCGAAAGCAATCTTCGCTAAATGAACCCACTTGCCTTTCTTAAACCATGCAACGTTTCTGGGTGGAATCTGTGGAATAGCCACAAATGCCGCACCTGTATCGCCCATGTCAGCAAGACATAACGCAGCCCATGTACCCTGAGAACTTGGCTCTTTGCCGTCTAGTTCTGCTTGGATATTATGAACACATGCCGTCACCATTGACTCGATCATATAACCTGTCTTAGGTGCGCCTGTAGGAACAGGAGTTGCCTCAACAGGAGGGATAGCAATACATACGCCAGCCGAGTAGATATTAGGGTATTTAGGGTTACGCTGATGGTCATCAACCAATACGAAACCACGCGGGTTACATAAGCCTTCAACCGCCACTACCGCATCTACACCAAAGAATGCTGGGAGCATCATCGCTACATCAAAATCAATCTCATGGCTTTTTGCTACGTCACCGCCATCGGCGATTTCGTCAACGTACATTTTACCTGGATCAATCTTGGTAGTCTTTGCATTGGTAATCCACTGGATATGATGGTTACGCATTTCAGACTCAAGCATACCTTTTGAATCGCCAACACCACCTAAACCTAGGTGTCCAATGTAAGGTTCAGAGGTTACAAATTTAATATGGAATTTGTCACGAACTTTACGCTTTCGCAAATCAGTATCTACGATGAAAGCAAACTCATAGGCAGGGCCAAAACAACTAGCGAAGGGGGCAGCACCAACAACGATGGTTCCACTACCTTTTTCTAGTAACTTTTTATAATCTTCATAGAAGCCTTCAGCGTGAGTCACTGAACAAACAGAATGAGAGTTATGCTCTGGACCAGAACCTTCAAGCTCATCAAAATAAAGCTTAGGGCCTGTTGCGATTAATAGATAATCGTATTCAACCGTATCACCGTTAGAAAGCTCTAATTTACTATTATCAGCATCAATTTTGTCGCATCGCGCAGCAATAAAATCAATACCTTTTTTACTTAAATACTTCTCAATAGGGAAAGTAATATCGCTACGACTTCTCCAACCTACGCCCACCCAAGGGTTTGAAGGTACAAATTGAAAATAATCACGCTCGTTTACAACCGTAATCTGATGCCCCGTACCTAATTCGTCTCTTAGTTCGTAAGCAGCGGGCATTCCCCCTGTTCCGGAACCTAGTACAACGATATGCGCCATAATAACTCTCCTGTTTTATGGTAATAGTTTATGTATGTTTTTCATTGTCGATGTCAATCGATCTAATGTAGCGCAATGTGACCATATACACGACAAATGGTCAATAATTAGTAGCATATTAGCATATTCTAATTATTGGTTTAGCAAATGGTCTTAAAGTGATTTACCGTGATAAACTAAAACTAATAGAAATCATGAAAAATCAACCATGCAGATATACCTAGTCGGCGGAGCCGTCCGCGATAAGTTGCTCAACCTACCCATAAAAGATCACGATTGGGTGGTAACAGGCGCAACACCTGAAAACATGACAGATCTTGGCTATAAACCCGTTGGCAAGGACTTCCCTGTATTCTTGCATCCTGAAACAAACGAAGAATATGCGCTAGCACGAACTGAGCGTAAAACAAGCAAGGGCTATCATGGTTTTTCCTTCAACGCATCACCCGAAGTGACTTTAAAGGAAGACTTATTACGTCGTGATTTAACCATTAATGCCATCGCTGAAGACGACACAGGAAAAATCTACGATTACCACAACGGTCAACACGATCTAAAAAATAAAAAACTTCGTCACGTGTCTAATGCCTTTGCTGAAGACCCCGTGCGTATTCTACGTGTTGCACGTTTTGCAGCCCGTTATGCCAATTTAGGCTTTACCGTTGCTAATGAAACGCTAAAGTTAATGACAGACATGGTCATTGCAGGTGAAGTTAATGCGTTAGTTGCAGAGCGCGTTTGGCAAGAGACAGAAAAAGCATTAGGTGAAAGCCGACCCGAAGTTTTTTTTTCCACGCTACGTGAATGCGGCGCGTTAAAGGTTCTATTTCCTGATGTGGATAGGCTGTTTGGTGTACCTCAACCCGCACAATGGCATCCTGAGATTGATACAGGTATTCACACCATGATGGTGTTACAGCAAGCCACGTTACTTAGTAAAGACCCTGAAGTCAGGTTTGCAGCGCTTACTCATGACTTGGGGAAAGGCACCACCCCAGCAGATGTACTTCCCAGTCATCACGGTCACGAAGATCGCGGCTACGATTTAGTCATTAAACTCTGTAAACACTACCGCATTCCCAAACGCTTTACTGATTTAGCCAAACTCACTGCTAAATACCACACTCACATCCATATGGCTTTCGATATCAAAGCGAAGACTGTTTTAAAAGTGTTAACCGCATGTGATATTTATCGAAAGCCTGAGCGCTTTAGCCAGATGTTGCTCGCTTGCAAAGCAGATAGCAGAGGTAGAACTGGTTTTGAAGAAAACGCTTATGAACAAGTTGAATTTTATGAGCAAGCAGCGGATATATGTCGTTCTGTCGAAGTAAAAGATATTATCGCTGAAGGCATCACAGGCGAGCAAATAAAACAAGAGTTACATAAGCGCAGATTAGCTGTTTTAAAACCTTTTATGGCTATGCAAACAGGGACACGCTAATACACGAATTAATAATACCTCATGATCCAAACCATCCCACTGCCCCACCTTGCCATCGCGTTTATCCCCGCGTTGATAGCTATCGTCATTATGTTTGCATGGTCACAAGATTATAAATCAGCGCTGCATGGTGTCATTAGAATGCTCATCCAATTACTTACTATTGGTTATTTTTTGACTTATATTTTCGAGTCTAAAAACGCATGGATAATCGTTTTAGTATTATCAGTGATGATAACTGCTTCAAGTTGGATTGCGTTGCGCATGGTCTCGGAAAATCGCTGGCAACTCTTTCAATATAGCTTTATCTCTATACTAATAGGTGGTGGTGCTACCTTGCTGTTGGTGACTCAGGGTGTTCTGGAAATAGAGCCATGGTACGAGCCTAAATATATGATTCCACTAGCAGGCATGATTTTCTCTAATGCCATGAATGGAGTCAGCTTGGCAGCAGAACGATTCTACTCAGAAATTGAACGTGGGTTGGAATATATAGAAGCTCGTTCCGTCGCCTTTCAAGCATCCTTAATCCCCATAGTGAATTCTTTATTTGCGGTTGGCTTAGTATCTTTACCAGGGATGATGACAGGACAGATTCTATCAGGCGTATCACCACTCATTGCCGTACGCTATCAAATAATGGTTATGAGTATGATCTTTGGTGCTTCTACCATCGCCATTGTGTGCTTTTTGCTATTGATTAAACGTATTAAACTCACTCAGAGTTAAGTACATAATCAACAATCATCTTGTTAGTGGTAGATGATGTCAGCAGATAAAGCTGCCTTCCTGTATAGCCTTTAGTTTTTTTGTATTCTGCTAATGCTTTTCTGGTCGACTCACCATCTCCATCAATCACCCCTTCGTAAAAGTCCAGCTCTGCTAGTACAGCTTGTATCTTCTTATTCGCCTCACGTTTCTTTTCACTAATAGGAAAAGGGTACATAGGATTAATTGAGCGCCCAAACTTAATCACCATGTCACGATTGAGACCCGATATAATAGTAAGAATACTCGAATCATGCTCACCTATTTTCGCTTTGAGTTGATCAATTTCTTTCTGTTTACTCTCAACCACAGACTGCAAATCGCTCATACTATTTTCTTTATCCCGCAGCGTAGCTTGCAATGTAGTAATTTCTGAATCTTTTGCTGTAATAACTGAGTTGAATTTATCCTTGTCCGATTGAAAGCTATCAACCTTTGCTTGTAATGATCCTGCAAGGTCTACTTTATTACCTATATTGACAATAACTTGCGTAGGGTTTTCATCTCTCAATTCTTCGGGAAGATCACTGATAAACTTAGCAATCGATGCTCCATTATCAACAGGCTCCTCTTTCTGAATAAAAGCAAGGGAAATTGTCACCGCAGCCACTAACAAACTCAGTAACAAAATCTTCTTAACAAAACCATTAATATGCTCAAGCATCACCTCTCTAGGAGGCTTTTTACTTTGTTCTCTGATTAATAAGAAATAGCCAAGTAGCGCAATTAAAAAACAAAAGCCTGACAGACCAACATTTAATATATCTACAATAGGAAGTTCAGTAAGCTTTGACATCTAATCCCCTTTTTTGAATTATCCTTGCATCACTCTAACAATATAGCAGATTGATCACTGATTGAGACCTTTAAACCTAGAATTCTCAGTTAAACGGCTTATAGAGCAACCTCCACTATAACAAAAAGCCATTGATCAAAACTTATAAACTATTGTTTAACAAACACTCCTTAAGTTTATCTTAAGGTGATCAGAGTAGACTATATGATTCTTAACTCTTATTTCGGTACGGGCTTACCGCAAAACCGTTTCAGATCACTCATTAAAAATTTTACTAAACAGAGGATATATTCATGAAAACAACATCTACCTTTTCGGTAGCCGCTCTAGTATTGGCAGGTTTATTTACAACGGGCTGTAGCCAACAACAAATTTCACAAGAACAACATGAACCAGCAGTGGCAGAATCAAAAGCACCTGCGGCAGATCCAAATAGCCATACACATCCAGCTCAAACTAACTGTACAAATTCTGTAACACATACACACCCTAACGGTGCTAACAGCCACAGTCACAGGTATAGCTGCCATGGTATGAAAAAAGCTCAGACTAACAAATGGTCTCACAGACACCCTGCTATCCCTCATTGTACTGATTCAGTAAATCACACTCACAAATATAGCAACCGTAATCACCATCACAAATATACTTGTAGAAAGTAGAAGTTAGCACTGTCGATTACAGACATAACTCACTATCCCGTTATACACCTGTCATGTATAACGGGATATTCGGTAAAAATAAAAACAATCACTTCTCATTTTTACTCTTTGGGTGATTCAAGAGAAGAAAAAAGCCTCAGAAACCATCACGAAATCCGCTTTTTTTTCAACCCAGAAAACAACTCTCCCATACTGCTTTTCAAGCCTTAAATCATCAATTTGTAAAGCAGGCTTATCACAGTGATTGGCAACCTAAATCATGGAACGGTTTCCATCGATGGAACTTCCATCCGCTTACCCAATGTCCCGATATTATTGAGTATTTGGCGTTCAAAATGACTCAAGGGCGATGCACGGTGGGAATTGTAAATACTTCAGATGAAATTATAGCTTTGATAAAACAAACTACTGAGCACCTTGGCAAGACAATAGAGGTGATAAGGGAAGGGAGAATAACCAAGAAGCCTAAAGAAAATTTACCACAAAAGAAGCTTAGTAAATAGTATAACTTGTGCAAAAATAAAGACATGCCCCATCCTTTGCCTGAAATTAAACCCAATCATTACCATTTTGAATGACGGCATAAGCTAATTCTCTCGATCCTCTTCACCAGTCCAAGTTTCATTTATATTTATACAACTCTTAAATACCAAGTAACACTTTTGAGGTCTTTATTTATTTGTGTTGCATCAATATTTTTATTTTCATTATTTATATATACAGCACCATCGCCTTTAAAGCGACTGCAAATTCTATACTTATTATTACTGATACCCTCAAATTTCCAGTGGCTTTTGTACCAACCTGATTTGATTTCGCCAACATCTATTTGTCCGTGCTGATAGTGAATGTACATATTTTCATATACCGAGCTTTTTATTCTATAGTAGTCACTTTTCCCTACTTGTTCTAAAGTCCATTGTGAACTACTTGTGTTGGAATCTATTTTAGCAACTTTTAGGTATTCATTATCGATATAGATAAACTCATTTCTATTTTTTACACTTTCTAACTTAAAGTTTATACCTGATGCTATGTCTAAAGTACCTGCATTATATCGTCTATAGATCTCTGTTATTGCCAGTACGGTGCTTAGTCCAACTATAATAGGTTCATAGTTACCCTGAGGATCTAAGTACCAGTACGATGATAAAACCAGAACCAATACAACAATTGCAATCTTAATAGATAGTATAAATGTGTTGTTAATTTTCATACTGTATTGTACATAAATACAGCTAATTATTGAAAGTTTATTCCAATACTTTTAATTAATGTAATTAGATTGTAGGCTGTTGTTACCCACGAAATAGGACACATTATTAGTTAGATTTTTCTTTAAAGAAAGTGAAGAAAGGGGTCAGGTCTTTATTTTTGCATTCCGTGCATCATAATACTCCTGGATGTAACGTGGTCGAAAATCTCATTAAATCATTCTTTATAGAAGGCTTTTACTTTACTCACCTATTCATAGAGAATTGACTACTTTACCTCCAATATTGGAAATTAGGCAGTTATGAATACTAAACTCCTCTTTCGCACGCTTTTTCTACTCACTAGCACTTTGTTTATCAACAACAATCTATTAGCAAAAGCCCCCTTGCCCAGCTACACGGCACAGTTCAGTGTATTTAGTAAAAATAATAATCAGATCATTTATCTGAAGAATCAACCACAGTCAGAAATCATCAAGATGAGCACGGTAAATGGGAGCATTATAAAAAGAATTCCCTTTGACCCCAAAGCCTCCAACCCAGCATTAATCCCATTTGCAGCCACCCCCGATGGTTTTAAGCTATTAGCTTTCAGCCCAGAAGGCATTGCTGTTATCCATAACGGCACTGGCAAAACATTAAGAACATTGCCCTACCCCGCAAGAAGCGCGCCCTATACATACTATGCTCGATCAATACATCGAGAACTTTTTATACAAAGTGATGATGGCGTACTGCTTTCTATACCTAACCCTGATAATCAACACATTGATCTAATCCATACAGGGTCAGGAAAGCTGTTACACAAGATTGACCTATTAAACAATGAAGCCGGCATTACTGACCCCGTGCTAAAAGGCATCGCCTTTAATAAGAAAAGAAATTTGATTGCTTACGAGGTTAGCTCAAGGCGCAATGGAAAAACCACATTACAGATTTATGATCTTTATAAAAAGCAGAATATATTCAATATCATCATTGAACAGCCACACAGTAATGCCGATACATTACGCTTTAGCAAAGACCAGAAATGGATACTGCTAAATAACATTAACGGGAAAGATATAAAGCTCGTAGATATCAGCAACTCGTTAGTTAAAAGCTTACCTTTTCAATACAGTAGCTTTGCTAGTTTTATTGCTAGCTCTGATAATATTGTGGTCGTTCAGCCTTATGAACAAAGCTATTCGGTTTGGAATATTCGGACAGAGAAAAAGGTAACTAAGCCCCTTCCCAGTCAACAATATGGCTGGAAAGTTACACAAAGTGCAGATGGATCACGATTGGCTTTGCCTTATCAATCTGCGAACTTTCATGATGTGGATAAACTATTAATCATTAATGCCAAGAGCGGAAACGTACTACGTCAACTTAAGGGGCAGCTCTATTAAAGTCAGGGCTAACTCTTTAAAATTCACTTAATTTAATATTTATGTGAATCATTGCAGTGATTTGCCGTGCCCAACATGAGTGTTACATCGTTTGTTGGGCTTCCTAGCGTCAGCCCAACCTACGGATTGTATTATATATTTACAAGTATGGCTGAGACAGCTATGTAATCAGGACAATTTATAAATGGCTCTGTACCCACTGGCTAATCTGCACCGCGCTCATCGCGCCCGCTTGTTGCGCAACCTCTTTACCGTTCTTGTAAAGAATCATCGTTGGAATACTGCGAATACCAAACTGCGCAGCTGTTTGCTGATTATTTTCAGTATCCAGCTTGGCAAAACGAACCCTCGGCTCTAGCTGCTCTGCTGCTTTTTTAAATTCAGGTGCCATCATTTTGCAAGGGCCACACCATGATGCCCAGAAATCTACCACTACGGGGATATCATTTTTTGAAATGTGTTTACTAAACGTTTGATCGGTTAATTCCACAGGCGCTCCTACAAACAAAGCTTGTTTACACTTACCGCATTTAGGATGATCTTTTAATCGTTCAGTAGGGATACGATTAGTAGCTGAACAATGGGGACAGATAATATGTGATGTTGACATGATATTTTCACCTCTTAGTTTAGATATAACGAGCCAAGTACTCATGAGATAACCCCATAGGTTATTCACAACGTCTCACTATACGAATAACAGAAGAATGCGGTATGATTACGCCCTTTTCAAGTTACAACCGTTTTATCTATTACAAACAGAGAGGCTCAAATGTTTTCTAAAGACATGCAATTAGCAGGTTACGATGATGAATTATTCAAAGCAATGGAAGAAGAGGCGCAACGCCAAGAAGACCATATTGAATTAATCGCCTCAGAAAACTACGCAAGCCCTCGTGTAATGGAAGCTCAAGGCTCTGTTTTGACCAACAAATATGCCGAAGGCTACCCTGCTAAGCGTTACTACGGTGGTTGTGAGTATGTAGACGTTGCTGAGCAATTAGCGATTGATCGTGTTAAAGAATTGTTTGATGCTGATTACGCCAATGTACAGCCTCATTCTGGCTCACAAGCAAATGCTGCGGTTTATCTTGCCTTATTAAACGCGGGCGATACCGTACTCGGTATGAGCTTGTCAGACGGTGGTCATTTGACTCACGGATCACACGTTAGCTTTTCAGGTAAAACTTATAACGCGGTTCAGTATGGTCTTAATGCTGAAACAGGCGAGATTGATTATGAGCAGGTTGAGCTACTAGCCCTTGAGCATAAACCCAAGATGATTGTGGCAGGCTTTTCTGCTTATTCTCGTATTGCAGATTGGCAACGTTTCCGTGATATTGCGGATAAAGTCGGCGCTTACCTAATGGTTGATATGGCTCACGTAGCAGGTTTAGTGGCTGCGGGTGAATATCCTAGCCCTGTGGCGATTGCAGATGTGACCACCTCAACAACTCACAAAACATTACGTGGGCCTCGTGGAGGCATCATTCTTGCGAAAGCTAACGAAGAAATCGAGAAAAAGCTTAATTCAGCTATTTTCCCTGGTATTCAGGGTGGCCCTTTAATGCATGTGATCGCTGCAAAAGCCGTTTCATTTAAAGAAGCAATGGAACCTGAATACAAAGAATATCAAAAGCAAGTAGTCGTTAATGCGCGTGCAATGGCGAACACCATGATCGAACGGGGCTATGACGTTATCTCTAACGGCACCGATAACCACCTGTTCTTAGTAAGCTTTATCAAACAGGGCATGACAGGAAAAGCGGTTGATGCAGCACTCACCAAAGCACACATCACGGTTAATAAAAACTCAGTGCCTAATGACCCACAATCTCCATTTGTCACCAGCGGTATCCGCGTCGGCACGCCTGCTATCACCACTCGTGGCTTTAATGAGCAAGATGCAACCAACCTAGCTAGCTGGATTTGTGATATTCTCGACGATCTAGAAAACGAATCAACCATTGATGCAGTGAGGGAGAAAGTACAGGAAATTTGTAAACGGTTACCTGTATATAGCTAACTGAGGAAAAGGCTATGCACTGTCCATTTTGTGGAGATAAAACAACGCGGGTCGTTGACTCGCGTTTTGCCAGTGATGGCGACCAGGTAAGACGCAGGCGTGAATGCCAAGGCTGCAACGAACGTTTTACGACTTATGAAACGGCAAATTTTAATATGCCGACGGTTTTAAAATCTAACGATATACGCCAAAGTTTTAGCGAACACAAGCTTCGTGACGGCATGATGCGCGCGCTAAAAAAACGCCCTGTCACTGCTGAGCAAATGGAATCTGCCATTATCCGCATCAAGAAAAGCATCCTCTCTACGGGTGAAAGCGAAGTGCAATCTGATCATATCGGAGCGCATGTGATGCAAGAACTTCGCTCGCTGGACGATGTAGCCTACATCCGCTTTGCTTCTGTTTATAATAGCTTTAATACCATTACTGAATTTCAGAATGTGATTGAGCAGATGGAAAAAAGTAGTGGCTAGGACGCTGTCCACCTTCACACGCCAAGACTCCAAAGCGATGGCTCGCGCCATCCAACTCGCCAAGAAAGGGCTTTATACCACCCACCCTAACCCTAGAGTCGGCTGTGTCATTACTAAAAATGATGTCATTATTGCTGAAGGCTGGCACGTTAAAACAGGCGAGCCTCATGCTGAAATCAATGCACTCAAGCAACTGACTCCAGAACAAGCTCAAGGTGCAACGGCTTATGTGACACTAGAGCCTTGCTTCCACACAGGTAGAACACCACCCTGCTCCCAAGCACTTATTAAAGCAGGTATTGCACAAGTAGTCGTTGCCATGCAAGACCCTAACCCACTGGTAGCAGGACAAGGCTTACAACAATTACGCAAAGCGGGTATTGATACCGCTTCGGGCTTAATGGAAGCCGAGGCTAAAGCGCTAAACCCTGGTTTTATTAAACGCATGGAGCAAAGTTTACCTTGGGTTTCAGTCAAATTAGCCATGAGTCTAGATGGTAGAACGGCAATGGCATCGGGCGAGAGTAAATGGATCACATCACCCGAAGCTCGTAGAGATGTGCAGTTTTTACGAGCTAAAGCTTCAGCTATTTTAACAGGGCAAGGCACTGTTTTAGCGGATGATCCATCGTTAAATGTGAGACTAAACGCTGATGAGTTAGCGATTGATGGAGAAGTTCGTCAACCTGTTCGCGTTGTTCTAGACCCCGAACTGAAAATGTCAGCTGATTCGCTCATGCTCAGTTTGGAAGGCCAAACGCTGATCTTAACAACCCATGCTGATCCTTTGAAAACAAAGGCTTTACAGGATAAAGGAGCTGAGGTTATCACTCTCCAATCACCCTCACCTTCAATAATATCTTTAAGGGAAGCCTTACAAACCCTAGCTCAAAAAGAGATCAACGAAATCCACGTAGAAGCAGGTGCAACGCTGTGTGGTGCGCTAATTGCTGAAGGCTTGGTGGATGAGTTAATCATCTATATGGCACCTCATTTAATGGGCGCTAACGCACGGGGTTTACTTAATATCCCCGAACTTGAGCAAATGAAAGACAGGATTGATCTGCACATTCAAGATATACGTGCAATTGGCTCTGATTGGCGTATCATTGCACGTCCTAAAAACGTTAGTCAGTAGACCTAGCAACCCTAATTAGTTAGCACGCAAAAATTAAGTCCCCTCTCCCCTAAGTAGGGGAGAGGGTTAGGGTGAGGGGTATGATGAATCAAGTATTTAGCTTACATTTTACCCCTCCCTCCCCCACCAGGTGGGGGGAAGTTTAATCTACTACAACTTTTTAGCTACATTAAAATTAAACCCACGCAACCCAAGATTATGTTTACTGGAATCATCGAAGCCATCGGCACATTACAAAAGATCCAACCGCAAGGTGGCGATATGCGCCTGACCATAAACACGGGCAAGCTGGATATGTCGGATGTAGCTTTGGGCGATAGTGTTGCTGTCAATGGGGTGTGCCTAACCGCCATCGCACTTGAAGCGCAAAGCTTTACCGCTGATGTATCCAATGAAACTTTGTCTTTAACATCTCTGGGTAAGTTATCAGTAGGCTCTGAAGCTAATCTGGAAAAAGCACTGACATTACAGACTCGTTTAGGCGGTCATCTGGTCAGTGGCCATGTCGATGGTTTAGGTAAAGTCGTTAAGATTTATGATGATGGGCGATCAGTACGCTTCCATATCCAAGCCCCCGATGAGCTAGCAAAGTACATCGCTGATAAAGGTTCTATTTGCGTGGATGGCGTAAGCTTAACCGTTAACAAAATTGAAGGTTCGGTGTTTGAATTAAACATCGTTCCTCACACCATCGCAGAAACCATCATCAAACACTATTCCACATCCACATTGGTAAATCTTGAAGTGGATGTCATAGCTCGCTATCTTGAGCGGCTACTTACAGGAACTACTGCCACAGAAAACGAGGGAATCACCCAAGCGTTTCTAGCAGAGAATGGATTTATAAAATAATGAACACACAATTTAATACCATCGAAGAAATCCTCGAAGAAATGGCGCTAGGTAAAATGGTCGTTATCGTTGATGATGAAGACCGCGAAAATGAAGGCGATCTGCTAATGGCAGCCTCTCAAGTCAAGCCCGAAGACATCAACTTTATGGCAACATATGGACGTGGCTTAGTCTGTATGCCGATCACTCAAGAGCGTTGTAAGCAACTCGATTTACCCTTAATGGTGCATCAAAATGATGAGAAGTTTAGTACTAACTTTACCATTTCAATCGAAGCCTCAGAAGGCGTAACCACGGGCATCTCGGCTTATGATCGTGCTTTAACGGTGCGTAACGCAGTTGCCCCTGATGCAACACCTGCAAGTATTGTTCAACCAGGCCATATCTTTCCACTGATGGCTAAACACGGCGGTGTTCTAACGCGCGCTGGGCATACTGAAGCAGGCTGTGATTTAGCACGACTGGCTGGTTTTGAACCCGCTGCCGTTATCGTCGAGATTTTAAATGAAGACGGCACTATGGCACGTCGTGATGACCTGTTTAAATTCGCCAAACAGCATGATTTAAAGATTGGTACGATTGAAGACTTAATCCGCTACCGTGTTGAAAACGAAAGAACCGTTAGCCAAATTCAAAAAAACATCGTCAACACACATTTTGGTGAATTCACTATTGCCGCTTACCGTGACAATAGTGATAAAGACATTCACTTAGCACTCATCAAAGGTGATATTAACCCCGATGAACCTACCCTGGTTCGTGTGCATGTAGAAAACGAATTATGCGACATGCTATCACTACAAGAAAGCGCCTGTGGCTGGCCTTTACGTGATACTATGAAACGCATCTCTGAGGAAGGCAAAGGGGTTATCGTTATTTTGCGCACACCCGATTGCAGTGCGGAAGATTTGCTAGACAAGCTATCCCAACTTCATGATAGCGCTGACGATTCACCCGATAACAGTAATGCCTCAGGAAAAGAATTACGCACCTTCGGAATTGGCGCGCAGATTCTGGCAGATTTAAACGTAAAGAAAATGTTGGTGATGAGTGCACCTAAGAAATTCCACGGACTAGCGGGCTTCGGGCTTGAAATTGTAGATTATGTACAAGGCTAATAAGTAAGGCTACTCCACCCTCCTCTTGTTTAAAGGAGGAGCTAAACAAGCAGATTCAGATTCAATAAGCAAAGAGAACAAAAGGATAAATCAATGTTGCAAGACGTAAAAATAATTGAAGGTAATTTCACTTCTGGTGAAGCTAAATACGGTATAGCTGTCGCAAGATTCAACGAATTTATTGTTGAAAACCTATTAACAGGTGCAGTGGACTCTTTAGTACGTCATGGTGTTGATAAATCTTCCATTGAAGTAGCCCGCGTTCCTGGCGCTTATGAATTACCTCTTATAGTGCAACAAATGGCTAAGAGCGGAAAATACGATGCTATTATTGCATTAGGTGCAGTGATTCGTGGTAGCACCCCCCACTTTGATTATGTAGCAGGCGAATCTGCCAAAGGTTTAGCTACCGTTGGTATGAACTACTCCCTACCCGTAGTAAACGGCATTATCACCACAGATACTATTGAACAAGCCATTGAACGCGCTGGCACAAAAGCAGGCAACAAAGGCGCTGAAGCTGGCCTTGTCGCTATCGAAATGGTATCACTACTTGAGCAGTATTCTAGCTAAGAAGCTAGCTAAAACCTAGCTAAGCAACGCTAGAAACACCCAAAATACTCTGCAAACCAGAATAGACCCCATTATGGCAAAAATCACTCCCAAGCAAGAGCATATCTCACGCCGTCGTGTAGCTCGTAAATTGTCATTAATGGCAATGTATCAATGGCATCTGAATGATGATGACTACGACAGCATCTATGCCTATTATCTAGAAGAAAAAGATATGGCGAGTGACTTACGCAAATCTGATGTAGGCTATTTTCGAGCACTTACCGAGTCATCCATCAACTTAAACGAAAAGCTTGATGAACAAATTAAGCCCTTCGTTGATAGACCCATAGAACAAATTGGCCCCATGGAACACTCGGTGCTTTTACTCGGCACTACAGAGCTTAATAACCACCTGGACGTAGGCTATAAAACAGTGGTAAATGAATGGGTAAACTTATGTAAAAAGTTTGGTCCTGAAGGCTCTTATAAGTTTATCAATGGCGTGCTTGATAAGCTGGCTGTAGAAATCCGTAAGGATGAGGCTTAGCTAATTAGCTAAGCTTAAGGAGACAAAAAAGCATCCACATCAGGCTTGCCACAATTGAAGGACTTTAGCTCATTCTTTTTTTATCAAGTAATTCAACAGTGTATAAAATAATTCACACCTTGAAACCATTTTTATCAAGGCTCTTAGCTACATCAAGTAGCTTTTGAATTGGTGCTTTTGTGCTTTTACAAACCTCCATAAAGCGATTAACTTGAATACTACTCAGATTAATCTGGGTTTCACCCTGTAAAACTTTTGGCGCATCTTTTAATATCAAACGCGTTAGATATTCAGTAACGGTGCAACCTAAAAGAGTGTTGCAGCTCGCTCTGCAAGCTGTTTGGTTTGTTCATTTACCCGCATATCAATACATGTTGCTAACATTGCCATTTATTACCTCTACCTGACTTATATTTAGTCGCCCCTGAATAACTATTCAAGCAACTGATAATATAGGAATAACTTCCCAATAAAGGTGAAGATTTTGACCAGAAATAGTATAATCAAGCTTTATTATCGGTCGAAGTGTTCACTATGTTGACTCCTAGCTCCCCTCATCACCAAACCAACCTATTTGGCTCAGACCTGCTGCTCCAGCTTGATCCCAGCGATCCCCTTCTCAAATTGTCAGAAACCATTCCATGGGAATTATTTGATGAGCAGTTTGCCAAGCACTACTGCAAAGATAACGGAGCTGCTACACGGGCGAGCAGCACTCGAAAATAATGTCAATATAGACACCACCGTACAAGAGAAAAACATCACCTACCCCACCGACTCTAAACTCGCCATTAAAATCATAAACCGTCTGAACAAGCTAGCTAAGAAAGAAGGGATTCAACAACACCGTACCTACCTCAAAGAAGTGAAGCACTGCCGTCTGGCTATTCGGAACTTTCGTCATCCTAAGAAACGCATCAAGGCTAGAAAAGCACTGAAATGTTTACGCACCATCGCGGGTATTCTTATCCGTGAACTGAGAAGAAAGCTCTCAGCGTACGATCTGTTCGAGGTTCACCAAAGAGACTTTCTATTCTATGAGCGTGTACTAGCACAGCGTCTCAAAGATAAGCATAAGATCTATTCACTGCATGAGCCTCATGTTTACTGTATGGTCAAAGGAAAAGATCATGTGCCCTACGAATATGGCAATAAAGTCTCTATCGCCAGTACCGCGAAGAGCAATAGTATTGTCGGTGCGGTCAGTCATGAGAAAAACATCCATGACAGCCATACATTACCCGAAGTACTGGAACATATTGATCAGAGCCGAGGAATGAAAGCCAAGCAAGCCACCTGTGTTAGAGGGTATCGAGGCAAAAACAACGTTAATGGTACCGACATCGTGCTACCCAAGCCTCCCTTGAAGCGGGACAATCGCTATCAGCGTGATAAAAAGCGCAAACAGTGTCGAAGGCGAGCTGCCATAGAGCCGATCATAGGTCATTTGAAATCAGACTTTCGATTATCCAGAAACTTCCTTAAGGAACCTCTTGTATCTGATCAAGTCATGATTCGTTTTTCTGAGGCTAGAATCCGCCAGCTTTTCGCTATAAAAGTGACCAATAGCTACGGCTATTGCTAACTTTTCTATCAAAAACCTGACAAATTCTATCTGCTGAAGCTTCTAGGTTTCGCTAAAGCTCAGCTAAGTCTCAGAAATTCCGATCAGACTTAATCAGCTTAAGGGAACTGCAGGGGATGAAATCAACCTTCTGATGGCTGCAGCTGCCTGGAATTTAAAGAAATGGCTGGTGGCCTTTTTTTCACTGTTATTTTTAGGGAAACAGAGTGAATATTGGGCATCTCAAGCATTGGATCAAGCTAATTATTCAACCCAATTCTCTACATTCAACTCAGGCACACGACCAAATTCTCGCATATTATTAGTCACCAAAATGGCATTGATACTCCGCGCATGGGCAGCAATCAAGGTGTCATTATTACCAATAGGTGTACCCTGCCGTTTTAGATAAGAGCGGATTTGTCCGTAATGTCTGGCGGCTTCTTCATTCCAGGGTTCGATAAGCAGCCTTCTGGTAAACATATTCAGTTGTACCCAGCGCTCCTTTCTTTTTAAAGCTTCACCGTTTTCTATTCCATAACAGAGTTCACCGTAGGTAATTGAAGAGATACAAAGCTCTTTAATGGCTTTGAACTTGTGACGTAGTTTATCTGAATGATTTTTTAGGACAAAGCTACAGGTATCGGTATCCAGCATGTACATTAATAAAAATCTCTTTCCTGTGGTGGTGTATCTTCCCTGTCTTTCAGGAAATCATCATCAAAGGCAGAGGGTGTATTAAAGAAGTCATCCCAGCTAGGTTTTTTGGGTGAAATAACAATGTCATCACCTTGTTTAGTAATATAGACCTCACTGACATCAAAGCGATATTCTTTTGGGATGCGTACTGCTTGACTACGACCATTCATAAATATTTTAGCGACTTGTGTACTCATAATAACCTCCTGATGCGACTATTTGTAATATACCAATAAGTCTATTATAGGCTTATTGTGGGCAAATAAAAGCCCCACATAAATATGCAGGGCTTTACTTGGTGATACTAAGCAATCAACTGCTTTGCTAAAGCAACTTCAATACTATCACCTGACTGGGTTGAGAACATCCAGACCTGTATCGGGCATATCGCCTGATGTGGATTGACTTACCGCTATTTTCTCTGCCATTAAGCTCAAACAAGTCGTTTGTGCTGTTTTGGCATAACCTAGAAAATAGACGTCAACATCAAGGGTTTGACCGATACGCCATGAACGTCTTGAGGCTTGTTGAATCGTATAGACATTATAGCCCGATTGCATGAATACTAGCGTTGGAAACTCATTTAGAAATACAAGTGTTGAGGGTTTTATAAACCTAAATCAGGCCGTGTTCTGCAAATGAAGTGACTGCATCAGGGCTGACGATAAAATGATCCAGCACACGAATATCAACCTGAGCCAAAGCATCTTTTAAACGCTTGGTAATTCTCTGATCGGAATCGCTTGGATCTGTTACCCCTGAAGGGTGATTATGAGCAAAAATGATAGCGGCCGCATTGCACTTTAGAGCCTTCTGAAGCACGACTCTGGGATAAACCGAAGCCCCATCAATCGTACCAAAGAACAACTCTTCAGGCTTGATAATACGGTGGCGGTTATCCAGAAACAAAGCGACAAACACTTCACTTTCACGATGACCTATCCATTGCTGCAAATAGCGTTTGGTATGATCAGGCGAGGTAATTTCATCGCCTCGTTGAAAACTCTGTATAGCAATAAACGAAGCCATCTCTAAAATATCTCTGGCAGAAACTACTTTGGGAACACGATAGTTACCAGTTGTTTCATTGAGGATAAAATGGGATTGATGCTGCATGGGTGATCTCCTTGAATTTAAAAGACAGGGAAACCACCTATGACGTATCGAGGGGATTCCCCGATAGGGTGGATTATGCACATGAGATACTTAAAGTATCCGAACTCGTAGATTATGTGCTGGCGAGTTCTTTGTAATCAGTCTCAAGTATAGCAAATCAAGGGAGTTAAATAGAAGGCTATTTTATCTGGTTCGGTATGCGATAAAAGAATGCCAACTTAATGTCTGCTATACTCATTACACATAAACAACTTCTTACCATTATGAGCGTACAAACACTAGAAGCTACATCCATATCAGAAATTATTGAAAAGCTGAAGGAGCTTAAAATCCCTTCCAGTTCACGTATTCGTGTCTCTATTGAAGATAAATCAAATCGTCCCGTTTCTGGTAATAAGAAGATGAATTCATTTCTGCAAAAAGTTCAGCAAACGGGTGGGCTTAAAGGATGCAGTGACACTATACGTTCAGATGCCAAAGAGTTTCGTGATAACTTCGATTTTGCACATGATCAGAACTAACGTAACCCGTTATGAAATATATCTTTGATCTTGATACGCTCACCTACCTTTCTGATCCAGACTCTCCCTTTTTTGAAATAACTAGTAAAAAAGCATCACAACTTACACCGTCAGATGTGCCTTGTATTTCTATCTTGACCCTATATGAACTTCAATACAGTCTGAGCAATACAAGCGATAGCAATATAAGAGAAAAAATCAGAGAGTTAATTAACTGGTTGAACGAGGATTTTGAGATTCTGCCGCTTAGCTTTTCTGGTGCCGAGTATTACGGACAGTTAAAACAGGGGTTTAGACAAAAAACTGGGATCAACAGAACAGCCATTAAAAAACATAATATTGATCTTATCCTAGCTTCTACAGCACTTGAACATGATTGTATACTGGTTGCAATGGATGGTATCTACAGTAATCACTTAGTTAAAATAAATCCGAATTTTAAAACTCAGAACTGGACAGTTGACTAGATCACCCCACCAAAATCCGAGGCCAACGCTCATGCACAGCATCCTCAATTTCAGGTTCAACGGTCACCACATATACTCGCTGCTCATGGTTATCTCTGGCAATTAACCCCTGAATCCATTTGCCCTTGGTAATATCAAACCAGTGGCTTGTGCCTTCCACATCTTTTTCCATAAATTGAGAAACCTGGAGCTTCACAGGGACAGGGAAATACCGATCCCAGCGACCTGCATAGATAGAATCCAGTCTTGCCCAACCTCCTAGCGGTAATGCGCCTTGTTGGTTCTTACGTCTGCCCCAAGGAATCAATTGAATCTCTCCCTTCTTATTTTTTACAGGCAAAACGGCCTTAGGGTTAGGAAAGTAAAACCGATTTTCTTCACCTTTATGAATGTAAAATACGCCCCCACACATACCATCACCTCTAGTTTCTAGTTGTTGTATTAATCTTTCTTTTGCTCGGCTTGTGGCAAAATAGTTTGTCGGTGTCCATCGGGTTTCCATGCAGGTTTTGTGTACCTACAATTCAGATGTGTCAAATTAACCCTATAAGCTTTGCACAAACCATTTTTCATAAACAAATAACTACTCATTATTCATTGCCTGCTTTGCATCTATTAAAATTTTTGACAGTCTTTCTGTTACTTGATCAATTACCTGTGCTGCTGTTAAAGATGGATTTACGTTCAACTCATGTCGCAAGTCAAGCAACTCAGAATACAAATCATCCGTTGCATGAAGTCTTTTCAGGGCGCGATCTACATTGCCCCAGATATCCAGTTCATTCCAGGCAAGGTCAATGTAGTGCCACAGACTATCAACAGATCCATGCCCTGTTTTAGTGGCAACTCGTTTGAGTATTGAACGATAGTCGCTATCCGTCATCATTTGCCTGGATTTTTCATGGTTGCTGATAAATGCCTTTAAATGGGCTATGACTTCATAGGTAATAAACCGATGCCGAAACATGGACAGACAGGCTTTTGTCTCTTTGTAGCCAGCAACTTTGACTAGCCGATTAAAATCTTTCTTGATGGAGTTATTTTCAATGACTGTTCCCGTTCGTGTCAGAAAAAGCTGTTGAACATCCTGATACCTCTTATCTTGCTGTTTGAGAAAGATGACAAATTTATCACGAGCCAGAAGATAGCGTTTAACCGTTCCCGCACCTTTTAAAGTAATAGGGAAAGCTCGTTTGGGTGCAATAAATTTGCGTCTTTTTCGGGTAGGTATAATCAGGGTTTTGGTTTTCAGAATATTGACATGATCTGCTAATGAGATGGAGGTCATTTCAGATAGCCTGAGACCTGTTCTTTTCATAATCCATACCATAAAGCGTCTACGCGCCCTGATATATTCCAGCTCAGCTTTAAGAAGATCTCTGTTTCCGTCATACCGCCTAAGCGTAGCTTCTTTAACATTATCCAGTCGTGAAAGCTGTTCAATTGCTCTTTCAATATCCTCAATAACCGTTATTGGTAGCACACCTTTAGGCTCGGTGCTTTCAGAGGGTGGCATGGAAGCATGATAAAAATAGTTTTTTCGGCTATGTCTGTTGAAGACTTCCTTTACCCTGATTTGTGGTGACTGTTCAGACGTACTAATTAGTGGCGTATGAGCAGGTAGTAAAAGATGTTTTTGATACCAGAAAAGGAATGTAATGGTTTTACCCAGTATTCTGCGAACGGTATTATTATTCCTTGCCCATTCTGTTGCATGATAGCGTGATAATTCAGTTTGAAGCTGATATGAAAACGTCCATAAACAAGCATCCGTTAATGCCTCAAAGGCTGTTTCATGATGACCACAAAAACGGACAATATGGCTCAGTTCAGAAGCATAAGTCATGGCAGAATTGCCAGTAGATTCCTGAGCTTTCTGCATCAGGTAGATATTCACGGCGATACATGGCTTACCATTAGGCCAGAAAATAAAAGGCAGTGAGGGTAGTATCAGATGTTTAACATGCTGTCTGTTAGACCCTGGAATGACATAATGAGGAATCGCTACCTCTTTATAGCGGATATAAAGTTGTGGCTGGGGACGGTTCATGACTGTCATCTGTCCGTACCTCCCTTGACGACGTGTATTTCTACCGTATTGCTTTGCAGATCAAAACTCATCAAATGACCATAAAGAGCACGATGATCTTCCAGTAAATTGTGCAGCCTCTGCTGTGTCCTATCCTCTAACAAGGCATTTTCGAGCAAAAACCTGATTTTACAAAACAGATCCCTATATGCCTGTGATTGAAGTGCGTTGGTCAGTGCTGTTTCCCGTAATCTCAATTGAAGCAAAGCCACTTTATCTTTAGAGCGCTTTTCAATAGCCGCATGAGAACGACCTGTTTTTTTGCTTTTAACCCTCCTTGCCAGTTTTAAACGCAGCGAGTCCAATAATTCCCATCCATCATCGGGTCTGGCTTCTTTCATGAGGGCAAGGCTAGCGGCTGCTTTCAATGTGTTTAGCGTCATAGCCTCAAAATGATCTTTAACAGCAAGCTGGGCAAATTTTCTCTGGTTCTTTAGTGCAGCTATAAAATCATCAGAAAGTTGATCATCATCATTATCAAGAGCTGCCAGAAGATAGCAATAACGGGCATAGGCATTATCAATATTTTGCTGTCTCATGTAGTCTCCCTGAGTACAAAAGCAATATTCAGCCCGATATTATCCCTGCCATTTTCAGCCAGAATAGAATATGGCTCAAGATGGAAGCCATTCTCTTGGCGAAGTGTGTTGATATAGTTGATCCATTCACTTTCAGGGATAACATCCAGTGAGTTGACAGAGAAATGCTGGCAGACCTTTTTATACAATAAATCAAGACCTTCTTCATTACACGAGTCATTATTATCGGCTCCAGACTCGCGTTGTAAACGCAATAAGCGATCCACGGAATACTCTGCTTCAATGGCAGGTAACTCCTTGCTAGGAAAATTTGCTTCAATATAAGCCCAGAGATGACGGGCATTGGTATGACCTGCTATCCATCGGGCGGCATCCAGCACATCAAATCGCCCCGACCAGAAAAACAGGAGCAAGAACCATTTCCGCATTTCATGAATACGTACATACCATCGACGACCTGCCGTGTCAGGTTCCAGTCCAACATAATCACAAAAGGTATCCAGTGCATGATTAAGCCTGAATTTTCCTGTTACAGGTTTGTCTAGTCGAGTATTGGGAAGATAGAATAAATTATTCTTTAACTTGCGTTTTTCATCATAAATATCAGCCAGTCCCGAACCGAGTTGTTGTAATAGCTTGATAGCTTTTGCAGTGATAACGGGAATGGGTCTTTCACAGCTCTGATATGCTTCGCCATAGTTACTTTTGCCAAGGGTAAAATGCAGGTAATAACCACCATGACCTCTGCGTAAGCAGTTTCTTTTTAGATGCAATATCTCATCTTCACGGGAAGGCTTGAGCATTGCCATACAAATAACGCAGGCTCCTACCAGAACTTGCAGGGCTTCATACAGGGTAAGGTGGTTTCCAAGGTCACCAGATCTGCGGAATGAAGAAGGCGGTAAAGTATATTTCTGGATACCTAAAGCTTCAGCGATGGGGATATTTTGTGTACCCACACTGACACTTAACGAAGGTAATAAAGCATTAAATGCATCGGATGCCAGGTCATGGGCAGAGGGCTTACAAGTCCTTTTCTTTTTATCCAGTTGATTAACGACAGTAGCCATCTTTAGCACGGCATCAATGATGGTTTCACCGTATAAATGCACAAATCCTATCGCATGATTCAAATAGGCAAGCCCTGTATTAACAGGCATAAAGGGATGATGCTGGGCGGGGCGGGTTATTTTCAACGCCAGTTGCCGGGCAGTTCCTAAAGAAAAAGATTGAGATTCAGGAAAATAGACGGGTAGATGTTGTCGGGCTTTAAAGAAACGACGCAAATTTGCATGGGCATCGTTGATCACACCTTCCGATGCTTTTTGCTGAATGGTTTCTGCAAAGGTCAATGTCTTGTGAGAAGGGAATTCTGTTGTTACCGAAGCAGAATGAATGAGCACTTGTGTATGGAAATGGGCTTCAAACTGCCTGAAAAATGCCATTGCCCTGGATGATCGAAAAACACCGCTGGATAGATGAACCCGTGCGGCAATGTCTTCTCTGTTTAGTGTGTAAATGGCCTCTCCATGTTGCTTTCTTTCCACCATCATACCCTGACTTTCAAGCCAGTCATGGATAGTAATAGCAACAGTGTGAGGTATTGAATAAGGCTGTGTAAGCAGGTTTTCAGGGCAGCATGTGCCATAAGCTTTTTTGTAACAGGTCTCAAGAAAAAGCTGGGGTACATGAAGCGCACAAAACCAGCCACCCTGAGCCAATAGAGCAAATAGCTGGTTTAATCCTGTCTGGTCAAGCAAGGCGAAGGCCTGTTTTTTAGGAGCATACTGGTGACGCTGCAGTACCATCCATGCAGCAAGCTGCATTGTCCACAGGGTTGTTGAATACCAGGTAACAGGAGCCAGTCTGGGCATCAACAACCCTTGTCTGAGCAAAAAAGAAGCCTTCTTCAGTACTTGCAATAACAAGTGGTTATCTGAGTCAGTCAAACAACTGGCATCAGGCAATGGATGATTCCAGTACACGGCACGGGTGAAATGCCATTGCCCTGCGATTAGTTCTTCTCGTCCCCGATTGCTGGTATGCCAGATATCAGACTCAAAGGGAGTGAGTAGCCACAGAGCTTCATACCGCCCTGCAAAAGAGGTTACAGAGTGCTCTGAATGTCTTAAAATCTGATGGATCAGATCTGAATCCTGTTGCTCCCGTGAGATAACATCCTGTTTAGCCAATAAAGTCATCAGACTTCTCCCCAGCTTTTAGACAAGGTAAATTGTTTGAAGCAGGCTGTGTATGTTGCCTGCTGTTTCAGCGCTAAAGAATGGGTGCTTTTTAATGATTCAATAGCTAGTATTTCGCGCATAAGAAGCGAGTGTTTATCAGTCTCACAGGCATGTTTTATCAGGGTGGATAGTTCAATCAAAGATTGCACCTGAAATTTTATATCCTTGGTTTGACAAGAATAGTCATGCTGGGAAGCCCATTTAGAAAAGGCATATAAAAGCCCTAGAGAATGCTCTGAAAGTCTGAGATGCAATACACTATCAGTCATATTGACTTCATTTTCTGGTGCATGATTAAAACGGCTCAGACGATAATGAATTTCACTGGCAACAGGGCTAGAACCCGCAGGATAATCTAACAACAACTGAGTAATAAAGCAGGTTAAATCTGCCAGACTGGTGAAATCAGAAATGTGTAGCAAATAATCTTCATCATGGGTGGAAAGAACAATAAGTAGCTGCTGAAAACGACGTACCAAACGGGTATTCCAGGCATAAAGCAGAGCAGGAGGAATGTAATGTTCAAGGGCTACACGCTGGGAGTTACCTAGGGCAATCGCATTAAAATAATATCAACTATCAAGCACTTGACTTTTCTCTCCAAAAAGAACCTTTAGTAAGTAGGTTTTATCCCAGCCAGCCTTAAGTCGCTT
>JALXAX010000145.1 GCA_026991755.1 Thiotrichaceae bacterium
ATTATGTGACTTTTGAGTTCTTTAAAACCGAACTGCAAGAGTGAAGTAAGCTCTCAATAATTATGGGCTTAAAAAAATGTAAATATGGTGGGGGGTGGTATATCAATAAAACTGTTTAATTAATTGGCATAATTTGCTAAGGTTCAAGCTAGATGAGGCTTTTAAACGTAGTTGTAAGCTTGAAAAAGAGCTATTTATAGTCTAACAAGTTGTGCAACCAGACCCTCAACACAGGGCTTCTTTTGTGGTACATTACGCATACGCTTCATTTTACCACAAAAGCTTCCCTGCGTTGGGGTCTGGTTCACGAGGCGTTAGGCTATAAAAACTAAAAAACTGCCATCTTAAATCTATATCACTTAGTGCGCTATAACATAACATGAAACAGATCATGACTAAGAAATGCTCAAGTTAGTTGAAAAATATTCCAGAAGATGAACTATCTAAAGCAATTGTAATCGAAGCTTTCATATGAGGGGCTAAACTCGATACTTTACTTATTAAAAAGGGTATTAGTTTAGTTCACGGTTTAAATCGTCGCAGGTTAGATAAACGATAGCAGCATATGAAAAAACTAATAGTTACATTTATAGCTTTAATCATAATAGGTATTGGTCTCATTATAATGCTATATAATCCGCCTCAAACAAAAGCGGATAATAAGAAAATAATGTCTGCTTTCGATGGAATCTACGAGGCTTCTGGCGCAGAGCAGCTTTCAGATGGGCGTGTTGTGATTATTGAAGATGAGAAATCAAGCGCAATTAAAAACATACTCACATTTGAATCAAGCAATAGGGTTGTGGTTAATCAGCTTGTTCCTGATCAAAGTAAAATAAAAACTAAAATTGTACTGAATGATCTTGAGGGTATTGCGATAGACGCTAATGATTATCTTTATGTAATCACCTCTCACTCTCGAAGCGCTAAAGGGAAAACTAAGAATAATCGGAGTTTGCTTGCTCGCTTTTCTGTTAAAAACAATACAATTTCTGATTATAAAGAAGTATCCATTAAAGATAGTTTACATCAGTTTATAAACCGCAGGATGGGGATAAATGCAATCAATATCGAAGGACTAAGCTTTAATGATAAAAAAGATAAATTACTCATTGGTTTGCGGGAACCAGTAGTTAAAGGAAAATCACTGATACTTTATATCGATAACCCTTATGAAATCTTTGATGAGCAAGATGCAGAGCTTGAGTTTTCTAATCAAATCGTACAACTGGATCTAGGAGGCGGTGGTATTCGATCCTTATACTATGACAAAAAAATTGGGGGTTATTTAATCGTTAATGAGGTCAAAAACCGCAGAGGACAATTACGCTCAAAAGTGTGGCTCTGGAGCGGTATGCCGGAAGATGAAGCGCATATGCTTATTATTCCGGGAATGGAAAATATTAAAAATATCGAAGGCATTACTTCAATTAAACTCAAAGACAAGGATCGTATTTTAATTGTAGCCGATGATGGACAAAAAAGATCATTAAAGGGGTCTCATTTTGCCATTATCAAATATAGTGATCTTATCATTGAGTAGTTATGGAGAGAGAAAGTGAAATCTAACTACAGTGAGAAAAAACTGACTCCCAGGAATAAAATGAATAGCGATAATAACAGTCTATTTTTTCAAATTAAAAATAAAGAACTAAACGAAAAACCTAAAAAAAGTGAAAATACATCCCAAAAGAAAAAAGGGAAAAATAAACCCTCATTTGGTTCAGTCAAAGGTATTGAGACCATGTTTAGGACTGCTTATCGCGCCCAGCTGGATTTAATTTCTATTGGCGCGATGAAAGCAAATATTATGATAACCATTAATGGTACATTAGCAACGGTACTAATGATTTCAGGCGCTTTTATTTATGCCAAAGACCCAGTTTATCTAATCCCTGCCTTTGTATTTTTAATAACGGCCACGGTCTCGATTTTTTTCTCTATACAAGCAGCATCACCAAGGTATTTTGGAAAGGATAAAAACCGGATTATTAACCCTACTGTTGATGATTTCCGCAAGGGTAATATCAGCTTTTTAAATTCAGAGCAATATGCTGACTTATCCAAAGAAGATTATGTTGAGGGTATGCGTCATACCTTGCAAGACCCGGAAAAAGTGTATGTTGGTATGATTGAGTATCTGCATCACCTTGGTCTGATAGCAAACTGGAATTTCAAGCAATTAAAATTATCATACTTTGTTTTTCGCACAGGTATTGTTTTTGGCATTATCATGCTAATAGCTGTTCAGCTCATTACTCATATTATGCCCCTGATAGACATACCAGATACAATACATGCACCTATTATCAGTAATCAGCGAGAAAAATTTAATGAGATTTATCAAACTTCTGGGATAGGAACATTACCCGACGGGCGAGTGCTTGTTATTCGAGGAGAAGATAAACGTGCCTTGAGTATCATAGAAGTACAGTCAGATGGTTCAGTGGTAGAGGATGAAATATTGGATACCGTTTTGCTAGGTGCTTTCAATGTTCGTCTGGAAGACCTTGAAGCACTTACCATTGACAAACAGGGAACAGTTTATGCAATAACCTCTTTTAGACGGACTAAACGGGGGCGACGTATACAGGCAAGAGAGCGTCTAATTCAGTTTAAAGTGGATAAAAACCGAATTGTAGAACCAAAAGTTTACCATGCCCTTAGTGGTTTTATCGCATCTAGTGGATTAAATAAAGCCGGTGGAAATATAGCTATTGAAGGTTTAACCTTTGATGCAAGGGAGCAGCATCTTCTGGTTGCCTTTAGTCAGCCCCTTTCTGATGGTAAAGCCATCATCATGACAATTGAAAATCCACGTGAGATATTTTCCAGTAATGTAGCGATTAAAATATCTAAAGCACCAGATTTACTAGACCTTGGTGGTGCTGGAATTTTGGCTATTACCTATGATCCCTATTTAAAGGGTTACCTAATTTCCAGCCAGCCCATTAAAGCAAATCATGAGAGCCATTCAAGCCTTTGGTTTTGGGATGGTAAATCAACAAGTAAACCTCGCAGAGCGATGCTGCCAGCCATCGTAGAACTAAAAAATGTTGAAGGAATGACACCTGTTAAAATCAATGGTGAGAATTTC
Organism: Thiotrichaceae bacterium; assembly: GCA_026991755.1. Classification (GTDB taxonomy): domain Bacteria; phylum Pseudomonadota; class Gammaproteobacteria; order Thiotrichales; family Thiotrichaceae; genus HyVt-477. Next base: position 3,098 of record JALXAX010000145.1, read on the forward strand.
TTGATGCTAATCAGTGGTGATGGCAGTAAAAAGCAAAAAAAACCAGCGCATTATATGTTGCTTCAATATAACCAACTTATTTTTTAGTGGTAAGCACTTGAACTCATCAGATATTATAAAAGCCTAACAAATTGCTCAACTTGACAGCTAACACAGCCCGATTTTTGTGTGTTCGCTATCGCTCATTATCACACAAAAACCGTGCTGTGTTAGCTTCAAGTTAGCAAGGCGTTAGGTGTCCGCGACGCAAAAGCATAAAGTACAAGCCCTCAAAGTAATGATTTCCTCATACAAAACCTTGTAAAGGTGTACTTTAAAATTTTCAACACTACTGACAGCACGTTGTCAGTAGGAATGATCTATAATCAAGCTTCACCAACAAAGAAATGAAATATGGCTAAATTATACTTTGATAAAATGAACAGCCTTCTGAAAGAAATAAAAATAGAAAGTGATGTTTCTTTACAGTTGGAGGTAAAACATTTTTTTAGTGGTTCTGCTTTATACGCAAATAAAACAATGTTTGCTTCGTGGTCTCCGGTGGGGTTGGCTTTTAAATTACCTGAAGCAGAAGTACTAAAATTAATAAATAATGGAGAAGCGAAAGAACTAAAGTATTTTCCAAAAGGTCATGTAAAAAAAGGATATGCACTTTTTGAAAGTCCTGATAATAAAGAACCAAAGCATTGGAAACAATATTTTATAAAAGCTTCAAAACAAGTGTAATGATAAGAAATCAATAATGAGAATATTTTTATGCAAACGTATTTATTATGGTCGGCGGTAGTAATGAGCATCATCACTTTTATAGTACATACTTTTGTTGGTGGTCCTCGTGTTGCAAAACCATTGCTAGAAAATAACAGTTTGCCCATAGCATCAAAATGGCTAAATTATTATACTTGGCATATAACAACCATTTTCACTCTGCTAATGGGCGGTGCCTATGCTTATGTAGCTTTAAATCCAGAAAAACCAGAGTTAGTAGTATTTTTAACCATTCTAACGGGGGCTTTTTCTTTATTAAGTGCAGTTGTGGCAATTAAAGGTAAAATTAATCCTTTTCGTTTTCCATCGACATCTCTTTTTGCTATTGTTTGCTTGTTCGGGTTAGCTAGTTTAATTGTAGCTTAGTTTTAGTAAGTAATTGAAAATATTAAAAAACCTAACAAATTGCTCAAATTGACAGTTAACACATCCCTCTTTTTGTGCGTTCGCTTCGCTCATTTTTGCACAAAAACTGTGCTGTGTTAACTGCAATTTAGCAAGGCGTTAGACTGTTCCAAAAATTTAATTTCCAATGTTTTCAAGCATTACTGCCTGCAAAAGCACCGCTAAAAGAAAAAGTAGCAATGGCGTA
>JALXAX010000146.1 GCA_026991755.1 Thiotrichaceae bacterium
CTGAAAGAGGTAAAAGCACGCGGATAGATTCATCAAGAGTCCTGAGGTATGAAAACCTCTGTTAGAGACCGAATATATGACAGCAATCTTGATCACTGTTTAACATTATTAATAATCGAACTTATCTTGCAATAACCGAGGAGTTCATATATGAGCGGAGTCGATGGGTGCAGTTTTTACTGAATATACTTTTGCAACTATTAATACTTAGTATTCCAACGCACTTTCCGCTAAATTGACAGCGTTATTCATGTCTTTTAAGAGTTTGGGGTTCTCATTAACAATAACCTGTAACTCTTCGTTATCTAATGACTTTTTACTGTAAAGTGGCTTCAATTTAGTCCAACCCTTTTCTACCTTTGCGTAGGCTTTAATTAGCACGGCATCAGTAGGTTTTGATATGCCTTTTTCTGCATCACCATGAATAAGTGCAGTCAGAGACGTATCAAATAGTGCAATACTCTTCTTTAATTTATCTGCATATTCACTCTTTTTTAGCTCAGAAACAAGTAACTTTTCTTTGGTCATCTTTTGCGTCAACATTCTTTGTCTACCTGCAATATTAACTACGCGCAATCTAAACTTGGTCAGATAATCCATAGAGGTATTTGATTTCTCAAATGCAGTTACCAAATCATCAGAGCTAGCCAATAATACTTCATTGTTATTAATGATATAATCAATGGCACTCTTTGCTTTTACACCCTTAGCAGCTATCTCTTTTATCTGTTCATAAAATGGTGACCAGTGTTTTTCTACAATGTCTATTTCCTTTAACACATCACTATTATCTGTGGCAGACAGCTTCAATTCAGCATCCCCACTTTTCAAACCCTTGAGGGTTTTATTATAGAGTTCTGCAAAACTATTAAGCTTTTCTCTGTATTTTTTACTCTCAATACCTAATGAAACTAGTAGTGCGGCTTTGCTCATACGCTGGGTTAGCATTCTCTGTTTTCCTGCCAAGTTAATGGTATTTTTTAGTTCATTATCGCTCTCCATCATCCCCCCTATTACCGAGGAAAAAGCATCTTGATTATTCAAAGCATTAGCATCGGCAATGAACAGTGAAGAACAGAACAGTGTGGATATGAGAATCTGATTAATATGAGTCATATAGCTTCCTTAATTATTATCGTTTTAATGGTCAGACGGATTATTAATGATGGGTTAATTAATAATTTTTCACAGAAAGTGAGGAGTTTGCAAAGAATATATGAGACCTTTGCATGAAAGGGTGGCGAGAGAAAAATGAGCGTAATTTTCTCTATTTTTGCTAAAAAAGAGGGTAATAGCCGAGCTATTGGCCGAGTTTTTAGCAGAAATAGAGGAAATTCAAGCCATTTTTTAGTGAGCTTGCCGTTTTATCAAAACGGTCAACTCAATTATTAAGCTTGCTATATCCGTTATATCTTTCGTGCAAAGGTCTCTATATGCACTTTAGAAAGCTCTGAACGAGTCCAATTGCTTTTTACTGGCGAGTTGCCTCTTTTTTTTCTAAGATGTTACAACAATAGTCTATTACTGCTCACTTCGAAACAAATCAGCACAACTTATCTCAGTCTAATCTAACTGGACTTAACCAAACTACTTAGAAAATAATAGCCCTAACCCTTAAAAGTACTCTATTTGCTTACTCAGTCACTTTAAGTCCATTTATTGTATACACACTTGTTTACATGAGTAGCAATAACTAGTGCATAGTTGATATAGGGCATCTCTATTGATTCATGGTTCGTTTTGCTGAGGCTAGAATCTACTATATTTTCGCTATAAAAGTCACCAATAGCTACGGCTATTGCTAACTTTTCTATCAAAAATCTAATACATTCTATCTCACAGCAACTCCGACCAGAATTAATACCTGAATCCGTGACTTCACTACGGCATAGGGAATAAGATATTGATTCATCACGGGTTTAAAAAATGCCCGCTTAACGAAGGGTGAAGCTAAGATTTTTTAAAATCCCGTGCTAAACCAATCTCTTACCCCCTATTATCCGCATTGAAGTCACGGATTCAGGTAATAGAGATACCCTATAGCTAATGACTTAAGTATTTATATCGACTTATATCGACAAAATAGCCTTGCGATAGAATTGAAGTTCTTCAATGGACTCTAAAATATCATCCAGCGCCAAATGGCTACCTTTTTTGGTAAAGTCATCTAACACCTCAGGCTTCCAGCGAGAAGCTAGCTCTTTAAGGCTGCTAACATCCAGGTTACGATAATGAAAGAAGGCTTCAAGCTCAGGCATACAACGCGCTAAAAAACGACGATCCTGACAAATGCTATTACCACACATCGGTGATGCACCTTCTGGCACATACGTTTTAAGAAACTCAATGGTTTCTTTTTCCGCTTGCGCCTCGTTGTAACTGCTTGCTTTTACCCGATCAACCAAACCCGATTGACCATGCTGTTTGGTGTTCCACTCGTCCATTTTATCTAGCGTCGCATCACTCTGATGGATGGCAATCATCGGCCCTTCGGCTAGTATATTGAGCTCTTTATCTGTAATAACCGTTGCTATTTCAATGATTTGATCATTAAAGGTATCAAGACCTGTCATTTCCAAATCTATCCAGATGAGATTTTCCTTATTTTGTTTCATGTTTTATTAGCCTAATACGTTACAATAGATTCATTTTAACAACATTCTTAAACATTTATGCAGACTTTTACTACGGTTTTCCTTGCCGCTCTGATTATTTCGACGCTAGTACAATTCTGGTTGTCTATTCGGCAAATGAAGCATGTTTACAAACATCGTTCTGCGGTGCCTAAAGAATTTGCTGACAAGCTCTCTCTAGAAGAGCATCAAAAGGCGGCTGATTATACCCTAACTAAGGGCGCTTTCGGGCGCGTAGAAATGTTTCTTGGCTTGGTTATTTTACTATTTTGGTTATATGCAGGTGGATTAAACTGGCTGGATAACTTCTGGCGCTCAGTCGCTGCCGATTACGGTTGGAATGAGATTTACACGGGGGTTGCCGTTCTTCTCAGTTTTTCATTTATCTCTAGCCTTATCGGACTACCCACGTCTTTATATAACACCTTTGTGATTGAGGAGAAGTTTGGTTTTAACAAGATGACCTTAAAAACACTTTTCATTGATATGTTTAAAGGTACTTTATTGGGCTTAGTATTAGGAGTCCCCCTACTTGCCTTGATCTTGTGGTTAATGAATACCGCAGGAGATATGTGGTGGGTCTATGCTTGGGGTGCACTATCCACGTTCTCTTTAGTTATGATGTGGGCTTACCCTAAGTTTATCGCGCCTATCTTTAATAAATTCAAACCATTGGAAGAAGGCGAAACACTAGATCTAATCCAGTCATTACTTACTCGCTCTGGCTTTAACAGTGACGGTGTCTTTATTATGGATGGCTCTCGACGATCAAGCCATGGCAACGCCTATTTCACGGGCTTCGGTAAAAACAAACGTATTGTTTTCTTCGATACGTTACTCGAATCACTATCAGCCAAACAAATTGAAGCGGTACTAGCGCACGAGCTTGGCCACTTTAAACACAAGCACGTGTTAAAAGGGCTTGTGGTTTCACTAACAACCACTTTCATCGGCTTTGCTGTGCTAGCTTGGCTAATGAAACAGAACTGGTTCTTTACAGGACTAGGGGTTGAACACTCGTCAACGTACATGGCGCTATTACTCTTTATGCTGGCATCGCCTGCTTTTACTTTTTTACTAGACCCTATTATGTCGTGGTGGTCGCGTAAGCATGAGTTTGAAGCAGATGCATTTGCCGCAAAACAGGCAAGTGCTAAGGAACTTATTAGCTCTTTAGTGAGTCTGTACAAGGAGAATGCCAGTACTTTGACACCCGATCCGCTGTATTCTGCGTTTTATGATTCGCATCCTCCTGCTTCTATAAGGATTGCGCACCTTAAACAGCTATCAACCAGTTGATCAAATGGTAATGGATGCTCGTTCTTAACTTGAACCTGGGCATCCAGCAGTAACAAAGTATGGGCTAATTTAAACTTGGAGAAAAAAATGACACACCACAAAAAATTGGGGGTTAAGCATGGGCTGTTTTCAGTATTGCTTACAACACTACTTGCATCAGCGACAACAACAGCACTGGCTGAAGGCAACGTAGAAAACGGCAAAAAACTATTTGATAAATCACAATGCCAAAAATGCCATGGCACTGAAGTTTTCACCCGTGAAGACCACACAGTCAAAGATATTGCAGGCTTAAGTAAACAAGTACGCATGTGTGATAGCCAACTCAGCGTTAACTGGTTCGATGATGAAATAGCAGATGTGGTTGCTTACTTAAACGATGCGTTTTATAAGTTTGAAACTAGCGACAAAACGGGTGAGAAGAAAAAAACAAAAAAATAATATCCATAGCCTTCACCTGAGTCCGTGACTTCAATGCGGATAATAGGGATAAGAGATGTGTAAAGTGATTGGCATACGCTTTACACATCTATAAAATCTATCACTCCCCCCCCTTCATGCCAACCCTTATGTCAAAAATCATTCTTTTTAATAAACCTTTCAATGTACTTAGCCAATTTACTGACCCTAATGGCGCAGCTACTCTGAGTGACTATATAGACATTAAAGGGGTATATGCCGCAGGTCGTTTGGATAAAGATAGCGAAGGTTTATTACTCCTCACCAATGATGGCAAATTACAGCACCGTATAGCAAACCCCAAGCATAAAATGAATAAGACGTATTGGGCGCAAGTCGAGAAAATACCGAATGAGAAATCACTACAGTTATTACGTGATGGTATTACGCTAAAAGATGGTGTGACTCGCCCCGCAAAAGTTAAGCTAATAGATGAACCCTCTCAACTTTGGCCACGTGAGCCACCTATTCGCGAGCGTAAAAATATCCCTGATTGTTGGCTGGAAATTACCATTAGCGAAGGTAAGAATAGACAAGTACGTCGAATGACAGCAGCTATTGGCCACCCTACTTTACGCTTGATTCGTTATCGGATTGGATCTTGGACGGTTGATGGGATTGAGCAAGGCAGATATCGGGAAATTAATGTCTAACTGCCCACTTTAAATGCTAGCACAGTGAACGTCACAACCTCCTAATCAACATTCAGCTCGTCTTATCGCTAGATTGATTAGTTGCAAAATCTCTCTGCTTTTTTCCGTAAAATCAACTACCCTTACTTCCCTATTCTAACCATTCTAAGACTTAAATCTGTGGACATTATTTTCAGAGAGTATTTTCGGGTTGCCTGGCAGCATAAATTATATTTCTTTTTAGTACTTTTCGGCCTCATCTGTGCGACCTCGTTGAATGTCTACTCACCTGTTTTCTATAAGAATATTGCCAATGGTTTTGCTATGCCCTTTAGTGAAGACACATTGAGCATGATGCTAGAAAACTTTTGGATGATCGTGCTGTTTTATGCAGGCATTTGGCTGTCATGGCGCATCTTGGAGTTTGGTATTATTCCTCTAGATGCTGGCGGTATAAAGACACTTGAGAAGCGCTGTTTTGCTGTATTACAAAAGCAAAAATTTGACTTTTTTGAAAACCAGTTTTCAGGCAGCTTGATCAAACAAGCAGGGCGTTTCGCACGTGCTTACGAAGTTATTGTCGATTGGTTTTTATTCCAGTTTTTACAAAACATCTTATCTATAAGTATTGCCTTTGTGCTGTTTTACCAACAACAGCCTACCTTTGCCATTTACTTTCTTATCTGGGTATTTGTTTTTGTAACATGGATTGTTAGCTACTCTATTTGGAAACTCAAATACGATAAGCGTGTAGCCGAGCGCGATTCAAAACTCGGTGGTGCCTATTCAGATGCTATCAGCAATATTTTCATCGTGAAAAGCTTTGCTCTCGAACAACAAGAGCAAAGTAATATTGATGAAAAAGCTCAAGCTTCTTATATCGCAAAACGCACGGCCTGGTTTTTGATGTTTATCTCTTTTGCCGTACAAGGGATTATGACAATGGGTATTGAGCTTTTACTGGTCTATTTGATGATAGGCAAGTGGAAGACAAGTACTTTTCAAGTCGGTGAGTTTGTATTGTTCCAATCCATCTTGTTATTGCTTGTACAACGTTTGTGGGAGTTTGGACGTACTTTCCGCAACTTCTTTACTGCATTGGCGGATGCAACCGAAATGGCTGAAGTCTTTAGGATTGATGATATTGAGTCCGATACACTCCATGCCAAGCCTAAAGTAATTGATAAAGGCGCTATTGACTTTAACCATATTTCTTTTACTTATGCAGGAAGTGGAAAATCTGATAGTAACTTGTTTAAAGACTTCTCTTTGCACATCAAAGCAGGAGAGAAAATTGCTTTAGTGGGTGAGTCAGGCTCTGGAAAAACTTCATTAACTAAACTGCTATTTCGTTTTTTAGAACCGCAGAGTGGAAATATTAGATTTGATAATCAACCCGCTAACGATTTTACATTAGCGTCATTACGTTCACAGATTTCACTGGTCCCTCAACAACCAGAGCTTTTTCATCGTTCTGTTTATGACAATATTGTGCTCAATACTGGCTTTGATAAAAATCGGGTTATTGAAGCCGCTAGTAAATCCAGTAGTTTAGATTTTATCAATAAACTACCGAATGGATTTGATACTTTGGTCGGTGAGCGCGGTATTAAGCTATCAGGGGGTGAGAAACAACGTATCGCATTAGCTAGGGCTTTTCTAGAAGATGCCCCTATTGTTATCTTGGATGAAGCCACCAGTGCACTTGATTCCATTACTGAAAAGAAAATACAAAAAGCTATTTTCAAATTAATAGAGAATAAAACAGCCATTGTCATTGCGCATCGTCTATCCACTATTCTGCGCATGGATCGTATCCTCGTATTAGAAAATGGAAAAATAATTGAACAAGGCACACACCAACAATTGCTAGATCAACAAGGTAAATATGCAGCTATGTGGAAGCATCAAAGTGGCGAGTTTTTAAAGGACTAATTAACGGAGCTCTGATTAACTCATGATTCGTTTTCTGAGGCTAGAATCTGCTGAAGCTTCTAAGTTTCGCTAAAGTTCAGCTAAGTCTCAGAAATTCCGATCAGAGTTATTCAGAGATTCCTTAACCCAATAAGTTCTTATGGGCTTAGATGAAATGCTTTAAACACATTTCATCTTGTAAGGATAACAATGTTAAACCTAGAAAAGTTAAACCTAGAAAACGCAGTTGAACGACTTGTAGAGTGATTCTGTTGCTCTACCTGTTGTAACGTTTTCACTCAATAATTGAATTACTCTACTGCATATCTAACTATTTATCAAAATGTTAGTGGTGCTTTGCAGTGGTCAACTGCGTTTTCTAGGTTAAATATTAACCTGATTACGTAACTGTCTCAGCCATACTTATAAATATCTCATAGAGACCTGTGGTGAGGAGCGCCCCCAACATGAGTGCTACATCGTTTGTTGGGGTTCGTTCCTCACCCACAACCTACAGTTCCATATGAATATTTATTATTTTCATGGTGATGTCTGTAACTATGGATGAGACATCTGGGTAATTAGGAATACTTATGGAGCCACTTTAAACTGATTACATAACTTTTGATCCACAGAGTTACACGCAAGGTCTTTGACCCATGAAGCGACTATTTTTGCACCCGTTGGATTAAAGTGCGTAGTATCATCATAACCAAAGATGTTTTGTATGGCTGCGCTATTTTCATAAGTATTAAATTCAACATAACTTCTCTGAGCAAGGTCAAGAACCAGCACGTTCTCATCCTCAGCCAGCGCTAAAACAGTTGCTCTGTATTCAGGGATAAGAAAACGGTTTTTAAACTGTGTCTGTACAGAAGTCACAAGAACTGGGGTAACTCCCATCGTTCTAGCTTCATCAATATATTGTTTCAACTCCTGATAAAATGAATTACCTCTTCCTGGTAGAGTTCCTAAGTTCGGCTGGTCAATTTTTCTGTCATTATGTCCAAACTGTATCAACAGATAGGCACCTTTACTTAAATCAGTGCCAGCGATAAGTGCTTTAGTCTCATCCCAATCATGATTATATTTTTTAACAACTTTATAGGACTTACTGCTTGCACCTGATCTTGCTTCATTAAAAACATTATCGGCGTTTTTCATGAATTGACCAATTTGGTCACCCCACCCCAACTCAAAGAATCCACCCTCGCCATCAGGGAAATCATTATTATGAACAGTAGAGTCTCCAATGATAAATATTTTAGCTTCACTGTTAATTTCATTAGGAACCATTCGATATTCAACCGCTTGTGGATAAATCCTCTTTTGTTTCCAATCTGCTGTACGGACTGACGCCCTAAAACTTATAACATCTCCAGTATTGAGCAATGCTAAGGGGACATATGCCTGTGATTGTACAGATGTAGACTCAACAACAAGATCAGTACTAATAATGTCCCACTGCCAAATACGACCATTTCCTGAATACTCAAACAACACATTGTCAACGACTAAATTATCCGCACCGTAGTAACCTGTATCAGTGTTATTGTCAATATCGAGAAAGTAAGCGTGATGACTACCATCCTCGAAAGTACCTTTCATCTTGAGAGCAAGGTTACTGGCATCATTAGAAATATAGATTGAATCAATGAAGTTTTTTGTTGTAAAGAAATAGTCTAACACCTGTGGATGTGATGTCTTCTGACGCCAATCTGCCGAACGAACAGCAGCCTTTAACTTAATAATCCTTCCAGGATTTAGCACATCCAGAGGAATACGTGTTTGTGCTTTATTTGAAGAGCTATAAATATTGACGGCGTTACTAATTTTATTCCACGACCAATTTTTACCCGAACCCGAATATTGATACAAAGCAGTATCAACGGCCAGGTAATCTGAACTGTAAAACCCAGTATCAGAATTATTATCCGTATCTATATAATATACATAGTGATTACCGCTATCAAAAGCGCCGATCATTTCCAGAATAAGATTGGCACTATCATCCGATGTTACTACGGAATCAATTCGATTCTCCGCATTGGCTGACAGTGAAAACAACAAAATGGTACTGATAAGAAGAGCATGAAACTGCTTCATTGATATGACTCCCTGTTTAATTTTTGATTGCTTAGCTTAACAATTAGCTAAGTTAAACGTGTTCGCAACTTGGCACTGGTAATTAACTAGTACTCCAGCAACTTAGGTTTGATGGATACAGAGCAATCCAAAGCGCTCAAGACAAGGCATGGGTTGCAGGCAATGGTTGTTCCCTTGGCAAGACCCATAACGCAGTATTGAGCGCTTTGGGTTGCTCCCTTCGGGCGAGCCAGGAAGCGGTCATCCGCGTTGTTGCGTCTTTTGTGAAGGGAACAACCATTCCCTGCAAGACGCGCCTAGCGGCTAACCGCTTCCTGACTCGCTGTATTCATCAAACCTAACTTGTTGGAGTACTAGTACTCCAGCAACTTAGGTTTGATGGATACAGGGCAAACCAAAGCGCTCAAGACAAGGCTTGGGTTGCAGGCAATGGGTTGTTCCCTTGCAAGACCCATAACGCAGTATTGAGCGCTTTGGGTTGCTCCCTTCGGGCGAGCCAGGAAGCAGTCATCCGCGTTGTTGCGTCTTTTGTGAAGGGAACAACCATTCCCTGCAAGATGCGCCTAGCGGCTAACCGCTTCCTGACTCGCTGTATTCATCAAACCTAACTTGTTGGAGTACTAGAGTAGTTTACGTAAACCATCGTTTCGCCCACAGCAGATATACCAGTTATTAAACCTCTGAACAAGTCATTGGCGGCTTTCTCAACACTAAAATTACCCCTTTTGCTTAAAACCTCCTATAGAACAACTTTTAGCTCTATTTTCAAGCAAATACAAAATAATTTTAGCTATCGAGAAATCCCACCCGACTCATTCAGTGTCCTAATAAAGGATTAAAATACTCTAAGCACTACGCCTTTGATATTCAATATTCGATTTCTTGTTCTCACCTTCTTTTCCGATAAAGTGCAAAATTTAACGATAAAACATTATCTATTTACTTTTGGACTGATTGGTTCTATATTGACTAACATGAATATAGGAAGACCACTAGAATTTGACCCTAATCAAGCATTAGAGAGCGCTATGCAATTATTTTGGCGTAAAGGTTACGAATCCACCTCTCTACAAGACTTATTAGCCACTATGAAGCTGTCGAAAAGTAGCTTTTACCAGACCTTTAAAAGTAAACATCAATTATTCCAGCAATCTATCAAGAATTATCAAACTCTATTGAGCACTGATTTGCACCTGCAACTACAACAAGCAGGATCAGGTAAAATATTTATAAAAGAGTTATTTTTTGATGTTACTAGCGAAACCTGTGGATCTAATGCACGTCGTGGCTGTTTGCTAATGAACACCGCTAACGAATTTGCCCAGACCGATTCTGATATAGCGAATCTTGTGAGTACTAGCCTTGATCAAATTATCACTATATTTGAAAGCGCTATTAAACAAGCACAACAGGAAGAAGAAATCCCCCAAGATAAGAATGCTAATGCTTTAGCCACTTATTTAGTAAGCAGCATGAGTGGTCTCAAAAATATGGTGAAAGCAGGCGCAGATAAGAAAACGATAGAACAGATAGTTACTATCGTTCTATCTACACTAGATTAAAAAATTTACCTAAATACGGACTGATTGGTACATATATATCACCGTAAACATACTTAAGTAAGGAATCGTTTAGGTCTATTTTTGGACTGATAAGTCCTTAACTATTAACAAAGAGAAAATAATCATGAATTTTGAACTTCATACCATTGAATCAGCACCCGAATCGGTAAAGCCAGAACTTGAAACAGCACAAGCCACTTATGGAACCATCCCTAATCTTTATCGTGGGTTGGCCAATGCTCCTGCTGCTCTGAAAATGTATTTGGCTTTTAATAAAACCTTAGCTGAGTTTGCGAGCCTATCCCCTATCGAACAACAAATTGTCTACCTTACAGTTAGCGTAGAAAATGGCTGTACTTACTGTGTTGGCGCACATTCTGTCTTAGCGGGAATGGCCAAAATACCTGATGAAATATTGTCAGAACTGCGTGAACAGCGCCCTCTTTCTGATCCTAAACTCAATGCTTTAAGGAATTTTACATTAGCAGAGATGGAGCATAAGGGCTGGGTTCCAGAACAAGCACTTAGTGAGTTTTTGGATGCTGGATACGATCAACGCCATATTATTGAAGTTATTACTATCTTGGCTCAGAAAACGATGAGTAATTATTACAATCATCTCGCACAAACACCATTAGATGACATGTTTCAGTCTATGGAATGGTCACCTAGCACTAGCACCTAATCAAAAGATATGAGGAGAATGACAATGAGCTCATCTATTAAACCAACTCGTAGCCATGGGTTTCTTAGTTATTTATTCAACCCTTATAAATACACACGAGAAATTGACTTTAACGGTGTTGGTTTAATGCTCCATTACACTAAACGAGCAGAAAACCAGTTACAGCAACGCGTACAACCACTTATTGTGGAAATGCAGATATACTTTTCATGTGTAGTACAAAAAAGAGTTATTTTCCACGAAACTTACGAACGAGATAGCTTTCAGGTGAATGATAAATTAAGTATCGCACAACGCGTTGTTCAATCAGATGTTTGTACGCCCACTTATTTTGCAGAGAATCATCCGATTAAAAAGGAATTAACCTCTAAGGCAGCCGATAAAATGAATGCTAAAGCACTATTTCTTGATTATAAAAAAGGTAAATGGATAGGTAGTTTTGATTTAACTAGAAAGCTGCCCGAGAACTAGAAGCGTAACGAAAACCACAGGAGTATTATAAGCTGTACTTATTGAATGAGTGACGTAGCCCGTATGGAGTTTACGGAATACGGGTAAACTATAGCTCGTATAATGATAGTCAGTAAAAATATATAGTAATGTTTTATAATGATATTGTTATTGTACGCTGCTCCCGTATTGCGTTGCACTCCATACGGGCTACGATACTAGTACTCCAACAAGTTAGGTTTGATGAATACAGCGAGTCAGGAAGCGGTTAGCCGCTAGGCGCGTCTTGCAGGGAATGGTTGTTCCCTTCACAAAAGACGCAACAACGCGGATGACCACTTCCTGGCTCGCCCGAAGGGAGCAACCCAAAGCACTCAATACTGCGTTAGGTCTCTGCGAGGCAAAAGCATAAGGTACAAGCATCAAAGTAAGTTAGTCTACTCGTACAAAGTACCAAAAAATGTGGGGCGTAGTTCAATATACTGTAATAATTTATTACTATCCTCTTGAATTAATAAAAAATATCACTATATTTAATTGTGCTCAACAAAAAAAGTTGTTGAGGCATGTTACAGGTTGTCAAGTCGAATCGGCACATATATATTTATATGAACTGAGATGATTGATAACAATACTTGGAACAGGGTCTTCATTGATACCTCCAGTGTGATGTGAACATTATAACTCATTACTAGCAGTCGCGGTGAGGCCTACCCCTTATGGGGTTGGTGAGAAGGTTTGAGAAAGTCAACTTGGTTAAGCCAGAGCAGGCGTTAAAATAGCCGCAATTTGTAGTTTGCTCTGGTTTTGCTAATTCTTTTGAGGATGCTTCTTTTGAAATATAAAACAAACCACCCTTGGTTTCGTTCTAGAGGTTACCTCCATTTTGATCGTCAGGTTTCTTTTCAAACGGCAAAGAAAATAGTTACAAGTCCTAAGAAAGTATCGGAGCATCCTTTTTACCCCTTAATTAATTACACGATTGATTCAAAGAAAATTAAAAAAGATAAGAAAACCGGAATCATTGAAGTTAGTGGAAAAGAGAGACCCATTGCATACTCTGCCCATATTGATAGTCATATTTATGCTTACTATAGTTATTTGCTTTCAAAGGAATATGAAAAAAAATTACATGCTAAAGGTCTTAATGAATGCGTATTAGCGTTTAGATCTCTAGGGAAAAGCAATATAGAGTTTGCAAATGATGCTTTTAATAAAATTAGAGAATTTGGTAGTTGTGGGGTTGTAGCATTAGATTTATCCAAGTTTTTTGATGAACTTGATCATAAGGTGCTAAAGAGCCAATGGGCTAATATTATTTCTAAAAAGTCACTACCTGCGGATCATTTTAATGTTTTTAAATCTTTGACTAGATTTTCCACAATTGATAAAGAACAACTTTATAACCTGTTAAATATTTCACATAACAACCCTAGGAATGGTAGAGACAGAGTTTGTCAACCTTTAGAATTTAGAAATAAAGTTAGAAAAAGTGGTCTAATAGAAACTAATAAATTAACGAAAGGTATTCCTCAAGGATCACCTATAAGTGCTTTGTTATCAAATATTTATTTGATAAGTTTTGATTGCAAAATGAATGAGTACGTTAAGAAATTTAAAGGCTCATATTATAGATATTGTGATGACATGCTTTTTATTGTTCCTGTTGACCAAAGAGATAAGGTAGCGGGGTTTGCCCAAATAGAAATAAAAAAATTAGGCTTAAGAATAAATACAAATAAGACGGAACTGCGAACATTTCTTCTTAAGAAGAATATTTTAAAATCTGATAAACCACTTCAGTATTTAGGATTTTTGTTTAATGGAGAAAATATTTACTTGCGTTCCTCTTCTTTAGCAAGATATTCAGAAAAAATGAAAAAAGCAGTTAAGCTTGCAAAGGCAACAAGAAGGAAAAGGAATTTATTAAGGGTGAAAAGAGGTGTTAAGCCCAAGAAACTATTCAAAAGCAAACTCTACAGGAAGTACTCTCACTTAGGTAAAAGAAACTTTATTACCTATGGATTCAGAGCTGCAAAAATAATGGAATCAAAAACTATTAGAAAACAGTTGAAGCCATTATGGGATAAATTACAAAGAGAAATGAAATAATACCTAACAATTTCATCGAAGGGACTTGCTGACTAAGCGGTTCTTTTACGTTCAGTAAATTCTGTTAATTTATCGTAGCTTTACGTTAAGTGGCTTCGAACCGCAAGCCCCTCATGAGGGCGTTATGGCAATGCTATTGACTTAAGGCATTAACTATTTGAATTATATGATACAATTATTCAAATAAACAGACATTAATTCGGAGTAATCCATGACAAATACAACCCTTATTTAAGAATACTTATGCGCTTATAAATAAAACTATTCGCTCACCAGAATTTATTCAAAAGCACCGCAAAAAAGAGACCTTCTTCACTCGCCAACGAGAACTCACTTTACCTACGCTAATAGGCTTTTACCTCAATTTGGTTAAACGTTCCCTTCAAACTGAACTTAATACCTATTTCCAGCATAGAGATGATCGTAAATTCCCTAAACGTCAAGTGACTAACTCTGCCTTTTGTAGAGCCAGACAGAAGTTTTCCGAAAGTGCTTTTATCGATCTTAATCACCGGTGTTTTTCAAGGTAGTTGTCACCTTTTGCTTAGTATTTAACCTGTCATTTTCAAGACAGTATTTTCATCCCGATCAGGGTTCAACATCACAACTCCAGT
>JALXAX010000147.1 GCA_026991755.1 Thiotrichaceae bacterium
GACCTCCCCCTGAACCTCCCTGTCTATAGTCGCCAGAACTTTGCCCATTTGCTTCTATGCTGCCATCCAGCACTAAACTGTCGGCAACCAGTATCAGTACTCCTCCGCCCGGTGCTGCGGTATTGTAGCCTCTGCCACCACTTCCTGCTTGTACAGCTCGCTCATAACGCCCATAAGTACAATCTGCTGCAGTGTTGTTCCTTTTGCCTCCATAACATGCATACCTATCCTGATCATTCCTGAAATCTGGACCCGCCCAGTAATCAGATGGATAACCCTTGCCGTTCAAGTCGATCTTCGAAGCGCTATCAATAAACACTTCACCCGTAACATTCAATTCCAGACCGTAAAGCTTTTTATCTGTTGAATTTGCATTAGGCGTAGTTAATCTACCGCCATTAACCAATCTGACATCCCCTGCAACCTTTATGCCTTCAGTGCCACTTAAGCTCAACGTCACACCATCAACAACCAGGTCTCCACCAATCACTAACTCATTGACGATAACGGTTGAAGTTCCTGCGCCATGCACTATAAAGTCACCGGTTGTGGTCAGGTTGTAACTAGAGTTAAAGCTGGCATTGTTCATTAAAACACTGGTGGCAACGACATCACTAGTTAGGTTATTTATTGTTGTATCAGTCCAGCTTTCAGCAGTCACTTCTGTGGTTTGGAATATTAATTCACCCGTTGTGGCTTCATTATCATTGGTATCTATAGCTTTAACTTCTATGGTGAAGGAATCTTGAGCTACCAATACTCTATAATCATAGCGATAAGGCGCTTGAGTAACGGTTGCTGCCACTTGACCATTAATAATGAAATCAACAGCGGTAACACGTCCGTTATCAGAAGCTGTGGCTTCAAGCCTTTGTATTTCGCCTCTTACAATGGCACTGGTTTGGGTTGGTTTGGTTAATTCTACTGTGGGCAGGGTTACATCTGCTATTAGCACTTCATCATCAATACCATCAAACAATCCATCATCGTCTGTATCTGAATCTTTTGGATCTGAACCTTGTGTTATTTCTGCACCATCCAGTAGACCATCATTATCATGATCCGAATCACCAGGATTGGTCTGGTATTCGAGGATTTCCTGAGTATTGGTTAAGCCATCATTATCGTAATCAGCCAGTGCGTCAGTGGCATCAATTGGGCTTAAGAAGGGATAAGCCGGACTTGCTTCAATATAGTCTGACAAGCCATCTTCGTCTGTATCTGCTTTATCCGGGCTGCTGCCATGAATACTGATTTCTTGATAATCGGTTAAACCATCGTTATCTGTATCCGCTAGATGAGGATTGGCATTATTATCAATTTCGTCTTTATCATTGACTCGATCATTATCGGTATCAGCCAGAGTCGGGTCGGTATTGTGCTGATTTATTTCTGCGCCATCGGACAAGCCGTCACCATCGGTATCCGCTAGGTTTGGTCTAGTTCCGTGCTCTTGTTCCTGAAGATTATTTAAGCCATCCTGATCATCATCATTGGCAGCTTCAGCCGTATTTTGTAGAGGGTTAAATCCAAATTTGACTTCAAATCCATCCAGTAGTCCATCGCCATCAGTATCGGCAATAAACGGATCCGTATGATAACTAAACTCATAGATGTCTTTTAAGCCATCGTTATCACTGTCTACTAATGTTTTATCAACCATGTAGTGCAAAACATTGGGTGCGTAGATACTTGTGAAAGCATTACCTTTGTCCCAGTATTTCATGGTTGACAAATAAACATATCCATCTCCGTATGGGTAACTAATGGCTGTTATATCATCACTATAGCGCTCACCTTTATACATAAGCGGAGTCACATCAGCCGCTAAATCTGTTTTTTCAATATGAGCGCGTACTATGTGGGAAGCACTTAAAGGGTTTTCTGCCAGATTGCCTGCAGTGCCATCACCTATCATTGACCATTGGTTTAACGGTGTATTCGTAACACTGCTTGTATAATCACTTGAGGTCACAAACGTCGTTAATGGGTTCCCTGGAATCACGGCAAGAGAGAGACCACTTGAAGCATCACGGTAAGGTGAGGACTCATGTAATACCAGCACTCCGCCCGCTGCTACAAAGCTTTCAATTTGTTGTGCCACATTGGTATAAGCACTTGCATATGGTCCAGCCTCACTAATAAAGCTATCAATCATCAATATATCAAAGGTTGATAGATCTATGCTGGAAGAGAGATTGATGCTTATCGCTTTATAGCCCGCGTTTTCGATAATCGTTTTCTGGTAATTAGCTTCACCTTCTGCTGGAGATGTGAGCACATTCGCCAGATTGAAGTAACCCACTTTGACAACATTACGCTCCAGCACAATATCACCCAGATCCGTTGTACCACCCCAAACAGGTTCTACCGCTTGTGTGGTTATTGCTATCTGCTCATTACCCAGTGAACCATTAACCGTCACGCTAATAGCGCCTGATATAACGGGTACTTGTGTAATAACGAAGCTGCCATCGTTTTGTACTTGTACGGTTTGGTTATTGATACTGACAGTGGCATTGTCTACTGCTGCTTGACCCGCATTTATCACACGACCTATTACCGTAGTCTGTGGGTCATCAATCAGGGTAAATAGGTGTTCAGCCGATGAACCTTTGTTGTTATTCGTATCGGTTGCCAGAATTTCCAGACTCATCTGATTCGCATTTTCAGGTAGAGTCAGTTCAAAGCTATAAGGTGCTGTGGTTTTCACGGCTACCTGACTGCCATTAACCAGTAATTCTACTTTGGTTACACGACCGTTATCGCTCACACTGCTTTCTATTTGAATCGTCTGACCTTTAAGTAACGACTCACCTGCCACAGGTTTTATTAACGAAACACTCGGCAACTCGGCATCAGCGATAGTAGGCTGGGTATCTTCTGTATCACTAAGACCATCACTATCACTATCTTGACTCAATGGATTGGTGCCTAGCTCATTGACTTCCTTGCCGTCATTTAAGCCATCATTATCAGAGTCAGCATCATTAATATTTGTACCTGCGGCAAGTTCTGACAGATTATTCAAACCATCATTATCATTATCCGCTGTTGCATCGCTTGCATCAGATGGGTTCAGGTTGTTGTCAATTTCAATATTGTCATTGATACCATCATTGTCTGTATCGGCTTTTAATGGATCTGATGCAGGGATATGCCCAACTTCAAAGCCATCCGTCAGTGAATCACCATCGGTATCTTGTTTTAATGGATCGGTATGATAGGTATTGATTTCATTTCCATCCGATAAGCCGTCACCGTCAGTATCGTATTGAGTGGCATTGGTTCCTGCTTGTAGTTCTGCCAGATTGTTTAGACCATCATTATCAAGATCTTCCTCTGCATCGCTGATGCCATCACCATCGGTATCTGCCAATGCTGGGTTTAATCCTGCATTCGCTAATTCAAAAGCATTGTTTAGCCCATCATTATCAAAATCTGCATCCGCTTGGAATACTTGTAGTTTCGCTTTATTGCCAAGTTGTAATGGCTGATTATTCCAGCTTCCCTGTAGCTCAAGAATGACTTCATCACCATCCACAACACTGTTGTTTTCACGTAGAGAGTAGTGTGGAATCGTGATTTTTCGTTGTGAGCTGGACCAGTTAAAGCTTTGCGCTTCAGTGCCAATAAGCGCTTTTGCATTACCTATTTGGTAATAAGAAATATCTGCTGCCAGACGTACATTCAATTGTTTTCTTTCACCTTCGAGTACCTGAATGGGATTATCCATATCAATCAGGGCATGAGGGGTACAGAAGGTAGCGCTTTGTGGCTCTACACTGTCATTACGTGCTACCCCTGTTAACGTTGAGTCACTCGTGCTGTAGTCGTAGCACTGATGTAGTGCAAAGGCATTATCCGGAGTAAAGACCAATGCACGGGTATTTTCAAGTACGGTATTTCCTGCAAATTCTGTGCCTTGGCTAGTAATAACAATAGAGGTACCCGTTCCTGTTTCGGCTACCGCTTCGTCATAAGTAAAGTTAGCTATCAGATCGCGAGTAAATCCACCATGGACAGTAATATCCGTAATTTTAGGGGGTTGCTGGTTAAACTGAATATTAAAGACAGCAGTATGAGTGATACCCGAAAGTGCTTCTGGTACTGATGTTATGCTCAGTTGAACTTGTTCAAATTCAGCATTGGTAATGCGTAGCGTTGCTTTACCCTGGTTGAGGGTAATACTTGTATTCTCTGAAACATTATTGATTTGTGCTGAGCCGGTAACCGCTAGTGAAATAGTAGGGGCAGCATTTTCTCCATTATGTTGCAGCACCTGATTACCAAAACTATCTTGTAATAGCAGTTGTACCGATAACCCTGTTTTCTCTGCGGTAGCGACTGCATCGGTTGCTTGCGTTTGCCCCTGGGTATCCAGAAGCACTAATCGGGCTGGAGCGGCTGCCAGTAACTCAACCGGTAATTGCTCCCCATTGACCAGTCTACCTTGACCATTTTCATTATAAAGTGCAGTGATTGCTGTTGGCATTTGTGTCTCTAGCTGATAATCACCTGCCAGTGTTGTCGTTTGTAATTGAAGGTTTGCTTGTCCATTCACCAGTTGTATTTGACCACGCTCTAGCGTCTGGCCACCCACTTGTACTTGAGTAACTGACAAGTTATCCGTTGCACCATTAATACTGATAAAGCTGAAGCCTTGTGGAAGCACCATATGGAATGTGCTCGTACTGTCATCAGTAACGGTATTGCGCTGGCTATCCTGTGAGCTGAGTGCCACATTCAAATGACTATTAACCTGCGTCGCCTCGAGTTTGTTAAAGATCAAACGAGAGACTGCACCTGCAAGCAGGGTAATATCCATTTCAGCGCGTGCTACCAATGGGAAGTCTACTAATTCCGCACGTAACTGATAAAGCCTTGCGGTATGACCTGTATCAATGCTACGACTGGCCTGTCCGCTAGTATCCGTTCGGCTTTCACCCTGATAATAGTTATACCCACTCACCGTATCACGCAAATACCAGCGTATTCTTTGGTTCTTGATCACACGTCCCGCTGTATCCAGCACTTCGATGCGGTAATTAGGATTATCCCCTACTTTAACCGATGCAGGATTATCGCTATCACTACCCTTAATATAACGAATCAGGTTAGGTGATTGTGTCAATGGAATCACTATTTCATCGCTAGTTGATTGTTGTCCCAGCGCATCAATGGCGACTATTTCCAGTCGGTATTCATCATTGGCTAAAGCTTGAAGAGGCAGACGGAAGTTATGTGTAAAGTTATCTTGACTCGCATAGCTTTGGGTAAAGCTGGCAAGTTCACGGCTTTGACCCGAAAGCTTTTCAATTATTTTAACAACCAGTCCTGTGGGTGCATCATCTACAGACGCAATACTGCCTAGTGCAAGACTAAGCGGACCGCCATAGAAACCCTGATCGGGCGCAGTAATAATTAACTGACTGATATCTGGAGCAGAATCCTGAGTAATCGTAATATCCCGGTTACGGATGGTTTCTTGCCCTTTATTATCGGTTATTTTTATAAGCAGTGGCTGCGTTGTAGGCGCACTCAGCCTTTCTGTTCTTTGATCAATAATCGTAAAGCGACGGTTGCTTATGGATGTCTGATTGCTGATATCATGATGTTGGGTAAAGCCATTCCAAATGAAATCTATAGATGTCAATAACACATCATCACTAGTGCTTAATATAACCTCAAACTGGCTTTGCTCACGGATGTTTTCAGGGACATCAAGCCTGCTAATCGTAGGATATTCGTCCGTCACCACAATGACACTGTAATTGACAACGGTTTCATTCCCTGCACGATCAAACAGCGTTAATTGATACTGGTTCACACCTTCTTCGGGCGATAACTGTTCATAGGTTAACGTACCGGTATTAAAGGCAACGGCAACCACTTCACCATTCAAAGTTAATATCGCACGTTGCAGATCACTGGAATTGTCAGTTAACTCGGCAACTAGTGTATAAGCATGACCTGCAATGACTTTTTGTTCACCCGCATACAATGCATCGCCTTGTAAGCTAATGCTTGCTTGTGGCGCTATCAAATCTTGATGGCGGTAGAATTTAACGGGTGTAGATTCAGCCGTATTGCCAAACACATCTACACCACGGGCTTTGACATAGTAACCACTATAGCTTTGATCCAGCGTTAGGTTGGCTCTATAAACAGGACCATAGTGGAAACTCACACGCTGCCAGGTTGCTGTATCTGATGTAGATTCAGCAATAAAGAACTCGACAATTTCCATCGGTTGATCACTGCCTACCACATGCGCAGTCACTTCCAGCGGCGAAGGTAACCAACTGTGTTCAGGTGCTTCAACCACTATTTCAAAGCTGTTATTGACACTCTCTGAAGAACGTAAAGGGTGCTTATGGATTAATGATTCATAGATCGTTCCCGTCTCATGTTCTACTTGTATTTTTAGCTCAAAGTCCTGCCCATTGGGAAGCTCTTGTGGCACCACTAATGAGGGAGCTAAAGGTGCTTGATCAAACCTAGCCACTACTTTGTTATTGATCATAAACCTTACAGATTGCACACCTGTTCTATCTAGTTCGGCTAGCAAACGTTGGTTTAGCTCATAATGCGCTCCTGCTATAGGCGTGTAAGGTGCAGCTGATGCGCTCAATGCAGCATAAGGGAGTTGTATTAATTGGATATTGTTAGAGCCAGAGGCTATAGCAATACGGTTTCCATCTACACTGAGTGACGTAGGTTGATCAGCCAGGGGGAATGCCTGAATGTTTTCTAGAGCTTGCAAGGTAGAGGGGCTGTAAGCCAATAGCGCGTAGTCGGCTGGTTGTGTTACTACCCAAAGTAGGCCGTGCTGCAGACTAATTAACGTCGGTGTGTCTGACATACTCAATGTATCGACGGAATAATCATGTAGATTCAATCGCTTGACTTCACCTGCTGCAAGATAGAACAAGTAATCACTATTCAGAGTGATCTGAGTTAAATCTGTACCTGTAAAGGTGCTAAGTTCGGTGACGGGGTGATCCTCTGAAGCCAGATTCACTAAATACAGGTGTCCTGCATCCGTTAACGCAACCAGTTGTTCGCCATAAGCGCTAATGGTACTAATCAGTTCATCACTGACTTCAATGACTTGTTGCTGCGCAAAGTCAATGGTATTAATCAGATGTATATTGCCACCTGCTGACACGGCAAGTTTGTTTCCAGCTATGGCTATATCACTGGCGTTAAGCTGTGCTAACAGCGTACTTGCTGATAAGGTTTGACGGTTTAGTGCATCAACCTTTTGGCTGTCTGGTCTGATAACAAAGAAGTGCTTTTCATTACTGACAACCCTTGAAACTTTGTCTGTAAAGGCTTGTTGTGGATAGTTTTTTTGCTGCCATGCAGTGCTATTTTCAGAGCTAGTATCGGATAATATCCATGCACCATAGTTATCAGATGCGGTAATGAGTTGCCCACCTTTTAGATCGACATCCAAAATATTGCCCTTAACACTTTCATTGCGTTTTTTGGCATCATAAAGCGTAGTAAATGAAGTACCTCCCGTTAGACTTAAGCTCTTTCCTGCTGTGCCACCTAACCATAATTGTCCACCCGAAATGCTTGCGTTTACTGCGTTTTCACCAACAACAATAGACCATTCAGCGACCAGTTGCGTATGCTGTTTACTGGCAACATCAATTACCTGAATCGTCTCTTTGTCGCTTGACAGTGCTAATAATCGCCCCGTCAAGCTTATTAGTCGATCTGCGTTGATAGTGAGAGACTGTTTACTACCAGTCAGTGATTCGTCAAATCGCCATAAGTTACCTGAAACTTCACTCACAAAAATTTCTTTTGTCTGAGCTTGTAGAGCCACCGCGGTAAAGCGATCATTAGTAATGACTTGTTTTTCAATGGCTCCTGTAGCGCTAATCAAAAGAAGTTGGTTATGGGTTAAGACAAGGAAGTGATCACCATAAGCACGAATATCTATGATCGAATGATCCAACGTGATGGACTTCAGTGCACTGAGTTCTGTACCCCGTAGAGTTAATAATTCAAGTTGTTTATCTGCCCCCGTTAAGACGCGATCTGCTGTAGTCGCCATGTGTTCAACAATATAAGGCTCTGGTGTATGCCCGACCGTACGAAGGCTATTTTCTGTATCGAGTAAATAAAGTCCAAAGCCTTTGACTGCGACTAGCAGGTTACTTTGAGCATAAGCTAATGCACTGATGTTTGCTGCTAACTGGATTTGATCACCTGTTGCATTAGATAAGGTTTGACCTTTTGCAATCCAGTAACCACCCACATCTGCCAGCATCACATCAAAGGGCAAAGTGCTTGCATTAACGGGTAAGCTAAATGGATTAACCACATTAGCCTGCCATTGCTGTTGTTGCTGATTACCCAAACCGTCGCTATAACTGGCTACTACCGTTATTGCCGTTACATTGGCGGGTAGTGTTATATCTATCCAGTCGCTTCCTGCAAACAATAAATTAGCATCCTGATCCAGTACTTGCAGGGCAATTTGCGTATCCGTACTGTCATCCTTTATTGTCACTGCCAGATGTAGATTAGAATTAGCATAAACATGATCTGCCAACCCTGTTAATTCAAAACTGGCCTGATTCAGACTAGGGGTTACGCGTAAATTAAGCGCTTCAATCGTGTAAGCGTAACTATCATCACTATAGGCACGTATATTGAGTGTGTAGACTTGCTGGGTTTGTACCTCAGGTAAACGAATGTTCCAAATGCCTTGTGAAGCGCTGCTTAAGGTCTGGATAATGGTATTTCCATTAATGTCATTAAGACTTAATGTGGCATATTTAAAGCTATGTCCATCCGTTACATTCACCTGATACTGGAGGGCAACGCTTTCACCTTCCGTAATCAACTGATTGTTTTGCACACCTTCCAGCGTAATAGAAGCAAGCGAACTATTTTCTACGGGTTGTATCGTCGTAGACTGAGACCCAGCACCGATACGGGTGCTATA
Source organism: Thiotrichaceae bacterium (assembly GCA_026991755.1). Classification (GTDB taxonomy): domain Bacteria; phylum Pseudomonadota; class Gammaproteobacteria; order Thiotrichales; family Thiotrichaceae; genus HyVt-477. The sequence goes on from JALXAX010000147.1 coordinate 8,972, forward strand.
TTGGGTATTTCCCTGTTGATTTAGCGTTAGCCAGTGATAAGCATTTCCAGCAACGGTGAGGACTGGCTTAACTGTTGTTGTCGATGTGCTATCAATCGTTAGATCGGTACTACCCGGTGTATTTTCTGCTGCAAACGATAGATGCACTGGAACAGAAGCCCCCGAAACAAGGCTTTGCTGGTCTTGAGGCCATGAGCTTTGCACCACATCAGACAGACTATAGCTATCATCCAGCACAGTTTCAGTGCTTTGTTGACTGGCATGATCACGTGTATGCATTTTCAGACCATTGCCTAATGCATAATAGGGTATAAACCAGTTGTTGGTAGTAGACACCTCATTACTTAACTGCTTTCCTGGAAGTAACAAACCAGCGGTATTAGTAAAGTAAACATCCTGTTTTCCTAATGTCTGGTTGCCCGTAATAGCGCTCACTAATACACCAAACGGCGCTGTGGTTACATTGGCCGATGGCGTGGTAGCTTCATCAATGGTATTCACGGGGTAAGCTATAATACGGTCACCTTGAGTATCACTGTGAACGAAATACATTTCACCTGCGCCGACAGCCAGTTCTTTTATGTGGTGACTCATTGAACCTAGTAGTTCATTCTGCTGCCATGCTTGCCAGTACTTAAAGCCATCTTCCGCTTGCATACTTAGCCAGACTATCTCGCCATCACGTACACTGTTTTGCGGGGTGTTTTCAACGGTTAAGAGCTGCTGTTGTTCAACCCGTAAACTACTCCCATCGCGGGTTAGTTGATAATGACGGGTTTGGTTATCATTCCAGATATAAAGAGAATCACCTGCCAGATCAAAGCCACGGTTATCAATACTGTTTTCCAGAGCAAGTGTTGTTTCTTGTAAAGCTGGAAGCTCTCCATTACCCATACTGAGCAATGATAAACCTGCCGTTGTCATCACTGCCAAACGCTCTGCATCAACTTGTGTTTGAATAATATCGGCTGCTATAGCATGACCTGCCACAGGTATGAGCTGACCTGAATGATAATAGTAAGCACTGATAAGCTGACCATGAGCAACAAACAACGTATTACCCGAGCCACCCAGCACATCACCCAGGAGACGTTGTTCTACATAGGTTGAGAACCCTCCATTCTGTAATGGCCAATAACGTAACCAGTCTTCTCCATTGCGACGGATTTGTGCTACTAAACCACTACCTGTGTAGCTAAGGTGGCGTACTGAACCACTGCTTTGATCATCAAGAACCGTTTGTACATTACGAACCCGATAACCATCAAGGTGATGATTCTCGACCCAGTACAACCCATTTGTTAACCCTGCAATCGTTGTAAGGTGAGCAATTTCATAACGACTATCGTCTACTTGATAATCAACAATCTTGCTAGTACCTAGATAAGGGATTTTTTGTATTGTTTTGCTTGCCACTTTTTCATGGCCCGAACGGTCTTTTAGCGTTGCAACCACCTGTAAGTTATCACCATTACTCAGTGTCGTTATACGATGACGATTATCACTACGCTCACTCGCCATTGCATAACTGGAAATTACACCTGTATCAACAGGGTCTGTAATCGCAACGGTGGATGATGCATCAAAGTCCGTCATACTTTCAGGCTTATTCGCATCAATCCATAACTCGGTGCCTGAGAGTATTTTTGTAGGTGGCAATAAGGTCAGTGACACTTCTTCAGTAATGCCATTGTCAACAACCACATTGAGATAAAGCTGGCTACTCAACGTACTACCGTTTGAGTCAGTTTCTACCCTGGCCACTACAACTTTATTTTCAGCAACCACTGGCAAGGTAATATCGACATCAACTATATCGGCTGCATCCGCAGCACGATTCACTACCATAGGTTGAGGGTTATCCACATGATTCTTATCTGCGCCAATATCAAGATAAACCGTAGCAGTCGTCAAACTTTGCATATTCAAACGCAATTTTATAGTTTCACCTGCCTGGAACTGTTCACCGTTGGCTGGACTTAGAATGTCCAAATCAGGCACAACATCTTGAGCATCATAAGGATGCACCGTTATCGTATTGATAGCGCTTTGTAGGCCATTAAGATCGGTTGCCCTTGCATGAATTATTTGATCAGGCGCATTCTCATCCGTCGGGATAGTAAAGCTAAAACGAGAAGGATCAGCCAAATGCTGGCAGGCATTACTATCTACAAAAGGATCACTGTTATTACTACTGTTTAAACACAGTTCTACATAGTCCACACCAAAGCGGTCAAAGCTGCGTAACAAGACATCTACTTTGCCACCACGTGGTAGATATTCGCCATCACGCGGAGTAACTATATTCAGTGTCGGTACTGTGCTGTCTGCATGTAGGGTATAGCTTTGATTAAAGCGTAAATAGCTTTGTTGCTGTGCTACATTCGAACTACCCGAACCGCCCGAACCACCATAACCAATACGCAAAGAAACAGGAATGACAGGACTACTCATATCTGCTAGACGCGGGTTGGTATAGTCAAATACTACTTGTTTAAAATCAGCATCATAACTAGCTGTCTGCCATGGGCCATCCTGCACTCTGATTTGCGTTGAATGGATAAGACTCAAATCACCTGTCAGATTGAAGATGAGACGAGAGCTGTCTAACTCTTCTACAGAAGCAGGGTCGGTAAGGAAGCCTGGTTTTTCAGCCGTGTCTGATAGCTCAATATTGACATCCGTTACGCTGGCGCTAAAACTGCGTTCAGTCAGGCTGACTCCATCATTAACCCGAATTAACAAGCTAATACTTTGATAGTCTTCAGCAATACTTAAATCAAAGCTACCTGCCTTAATAGCCGTCCAGTTGGTACGATAGGTTTGACCACCATCGGTTGAGAGACGGTATTGATAGCTAAGTTTCTCGCTATCGACCATATTATCATTGGCAGTAATAGTTAAAGGATAGATATTTCCACGCGTAAACCCTGTAGACAGGGTTACCGCCTCACCCGCACTGCTAAGCTGAATACTGTCATAATCTGGCGCTAATAAGTCACTGGTTTTATAGATAGAGGTATAGACACCCGCAACGGTAACACCATTATCCAGAACGGAATTACCCTGTAAATCTTGTAAGCCCGTGACAGTAACGGCATATTCCGCATTGTTTTCCAGACTTGCACCGGGTTTTAGAATTAGCCGTAAACGATTATCAAAGCTTTCTAATGCTTCAAAACGCTGACTAATATCTTCTGTTTCAGCGCTGTTACCATAACCATGCTCGTAATCACGGAATGTTTTTATCACACTAAAGCCCGTTGCCTTAAGGGGTTCAGAACCCTGAAGTACTAATGGCTGGTTTAATTTAAGCGAACTTATAACGCTCACAACAGGTGCTGTGTCATCAATCGCTGTCAGTAATTGCTCCGCACTAGATGCGATGATCTCCCCCGTTAGGCTACGCACTAGAACCACTTCATATTTCTGCCCTGCTATAGTCGCTGGTGTGGTAAAGAGAATTTGGTTACCGCTGAATAAAGTGTCAACCTGATTACCCGTATTAGGTTGAATGCCTTGATTACTAGCAAAGAAATGTACATCAATACCTGATGACAAGCCTTGAGCGGTCACCACAATTCCATCACCTCCTGCATCACTCACAAAGGTAACCCCTTGAGCATTAGTAGAGGCAAGCGAGTCAATACCAAGAGGAGTGACTACTGACAATGCAGCGGACATAACGGCTTGTTGTTGAGTTTGACTTGCCTGTAATGTCAGTAAACCAGCATCAGCAAAACTGGCAGTAAAGCGTATAGATTTAGCATCGGCTGCCAGTTCAAATTGATCCGTTGACAAGGTTAAATTACCTAACCGAATTTCGTCAACCAGCGCTAATTGCTGACCTTCAAGAACAAAGTCAGTAGATTGCCCTGCCAGTACGGTACTTGGAGTAAGGGTATCCAGACGAATAGGTGAAAGTCCAAATAAGCGTTCTGTACTAATACGCCAAGGAAGATCTACGGTAATATCAGCACCATCAATAATCTGCAAAGGTTGTTGGTTTAATTGAAGCTGGTACGTTTCACCTAGCTGATATACATCACCACTGGGGGTAAAGACTAAAGAAGCCGCTTGTAGCTGGCTATTACCCGCTACCGTTTGTCCACTGGACGCTTCAATTAGATCAACACTGGATAAACGCCATGCCTTGCTATCACCCGCAAATTGTAAACGCACCGTGTCATTGGCTGCTGCCAGTTTTTGTGGCGTTAACGCCCAGATATTAGGCACTGGAATTTGAGTATTGTAATAGTTACTGCCGTCATACCATTCCAATAAATCACCTGTAAAGCGGAACTCTACAAGACTATCAAGGCTATTATGGTTCGGTGGACGCACTGATGCCAGTAAGCGTATTTCTAATAACTGATTAACTTGCTCGCTGAGGTTCAACTCATACAGTTTAAGTGTACCTGAGGAAGCTATTGTTAATAATTCACCATTGAACGCCGCAATACCTTCAACATCGGGTAATTGACCTATGACCGGATCGCCCTGATTGCTCAGTAGTCGTGTTAAATCTAGTAACTGGTGATCTGTCGAGTTACTAATAACGGCTCTACCAGCATTGATTGATAATGAACTGACATTCAACAAACCATGTAAATGCGTCGAAATAAGCTGTTCTGGATACTGTGCATCTCTCAATTCAAGACGATCAGCAAACAATAGATACAGAGTATCACCCGATTGTTTAACCTGAATAAGCGCAGCATCAGTAGCCTTTCTTAATTCAATACTGGCTAATTGATGAGCCCGTACATGACCGTAATACAAGGTGTTTCCTGCACGCACAAAAACATTATCACTCGATAGATCAATGCTTTGATAAGGTAAAAGCTGTTGATTACTAATATTATTCAACGCTTCTGGCGCATACACATTAGTAATATCAAAGAGGGCTATTTCACGATTATCACCGACAATCATAGCCACTCTATTGCCCTTGATAGCTATATCGTGAATGCTTCCAGATACACCTTTTGTTGAGAGCAGTTCAGGCTGGTTACTGTTACGTAAACCGAATAAACGGAATTCATTATTACGGGCAATAACCAGTAAATCATTATCACGAGCTAAGTGATTAATGCTCGATAGCTGTAACGTAGAGTCTAGCGCTATGCTCAGTGATTCGTCACTTACTGTATCGGTTTGTGTACTATCAAAGCTACCGTTACTAATTTCTAGGCGTAATACTCCCAGAGTATCATCAGGCACTGGGAAGCTAAGTGTATTCTGTGACTCTATGCGAACATGAGATACCGCTTTGCCATTAATGCGGATTTGGGTCGCATTACCTATTCCCTGCCCTTTAATACCAATGGTCTCACCCGCATTAAACAAGAAACGTTTATTAGCAGCGTTCAGTATGCCCGTATTGCGCTGATAAGCGCCCACCGCTTCGATGACTGGATCAGCTACATAGGTAAATACCGCTGCATTGAAATCCGATAATACTCCGTTGGTAACCGTCAAACCAACCAGACGGTTATCATCAGGCGAGTTGAGTAATGCAGGTAATGTGAAGCTAATCGCTTCATCCGTAATACTAACAATATCACTGGTTGGGAGAACCTGCCCTGCAAGGGTAATTTGCGTATCGCTACTAAAACCACTACCGATCAGAGTCATTAACTCACCACCCTGCCATGAGCCTTGTACAGGCAACACATTACTAATAACAGGTTGTAGTGCATCTACCGCTATAAAGTGGAAGCTATAATCACTGCCCAAAGCATTATCATGTAAATCATGTAATTCACTGGCAATGGTGACTTGGTATTGTTTATCTACTTCGAAAGCGTTGGCCGGACGGAAGATAAGTTTAGAGCCAGAATTATTCACTTGTTGGGAAACGAAACCCGTTACCGCTACGCCATCCAGCGTAACTTCAAACAGTGAATCACCTTGCGCTTCCAACTGTGCATAATCCACAATCTGATTCATTTGAATTTCAATCGCAGCATTAACAGGCAAATAACCCGAAACGGCTGGGATTTGATCAATAATCATCAAGTCGGGATTCAGAATGGTATTTAAAGCCCCCCCTAAATGATTAGCACTACTACTATTTGCAAAAGGATTTTCCTTTGCCTCTCCATCCTGATAGGCAAACGTTGTACCTGCATACAAGGCATCAGGCGAGAAAGCGAGTGTATTGACATTACCTGTTAAGCCAAAGTAATTCATCAATGGCGTTTCATCCAATAGCCGATTATCTAGCCAAGCACTGATATCAAAGAGCTGTACGTCACCCTGCCCTGATGCTACATAGAGCGATTGAGCTTTTAAGATCATCTGCCCTGCAAACAAATCACCCGCATTGACCAGATAGGTTAATTTAACATCTGTTACGGCTGTAGCACTGCTATCACTATCCAGTTGATAGAGCTGAACCGTTGCCTGTGTACCACTTGATACCAGCACTTTATCGCCACGTACCAATAAGTCTGCAGGAGTAAAGATATTACCTGCTCTATCAACACTACTGAAGCGATGACCTTGCTGATACAAGCCAGTGGCTAGTTCCAACTGCAAAATTTCACGGCTATCCGTTAATGCCACCCATAAGCTGCTACCTTCAATAAATAACTGACCTGGTTTTCCACCTAGTGTACTTGCATCAATACGATCAATAGAGCGTAGCTCACCAGTATCCAGATGTTTGTAGATTTCAATGCCACTTTCAGTTGCCAGATAAAGCACTTTATCTTCATAAGACAGGGCTTTTACTTGTGCTTGCAGGGTAATTGTATTCAGTAATATTGGATCAGTAGGAAGTGTAATATCAAAATGATAAAGGTGGTTTCCACCGACCAGGAATAAATCTTTTTCTGCAACCACTAAATCGGCAAAACCATTCGGTGACAATCCACCCCCCACATCAAAGTGATACGGTTTTTCTGCACCTGCAAATTCCTTAGTCAGTAAAACTGGATTTACTGGATCGGATATATCAGCAAGAATTAAACGCGCCACTGAACTACTCAGACGTTTGCTAATATTCCCCTGCTCATCCAGCACATCAAAACTGCCACCTGTTACGGCATATAAGAGTTGTCCTTTAATACCTATAGCAGAGACTGGACTCGGCTTATCAGAAGGTAGATTGGTTGTGCCTGTACTATCGCCTGTATAGAAATAATCAACTGGAGAGGTACTTATCTCTCCGGGGAATAAGTTATTTTCCAGGGTAACGGCAGCCCTGCCAAAGCTTCCAGCAGGGACTTGGATTTCAATATGGTTAGTGCTTAGTACGCGAAGATTACCCGCAAAGGCTCCAGCAAATTTCACCACGTTTTGATGACTAAAACCACGACCATAAATATCAATACGGTTACCGCCTTGTGGTGGTCCTGTATGCGGATTGATGGAGTCAATTTCAACCTGTGGCAAGATCGTTAAGGCACCGTAGCGAATAGTGGACAGATCTTCATCAATACGCTTTATAGTAACTGGCAGAGAAACCGTCTCTGAACCCATGCCAAGATCAGGCATATTAAAGGTGATGGTTGTATCGGTAACTTCTAGTAAGTCTGCATCAGCAATGCGTGTCTCACCTAGCCAAAGTGCTATTTGCTCTTTGGCAACACCAAAATTAGTGCCTGAAATAAGCGCTTTTTCAGTGCCATCAGCATGGAAATAATGGGCGCCTAACGCTTCACCCGTTACACGCTGGATACTATCAATAGAAGGTCGCACACCAGCTTGTCGTGTGTAATTCGCTGTAGAGGCTTGGATTAATGGATGACCATAAATATCAAGTAGCGTTTGAGTCGCGGTGACAGAAACGGCTCCTGAATAGCCTCCAGCTATGGTGATTTCAACGATACCGCCATAGAGGGTATTAATTCCTTCCATTGTCACATCAGTCAAGGCTTGCCCATCACCATCAACTACCCGTATTCCCTGTGCAAGATGATCTGCATCGGTGTTGATTAAGTTATTAAAGGTTAGCTTGATTACATCATTGGCAGTAATGACCGTATTCGTCTGTGGTTCAATATGATTAACTACCAGATAAGGCGTAGCACTAGCCTGAACGCCTCCTAAAGTGGATTGCAATACGACTCCGCCATAATTAACCAGTTCGTTTTGGCCTCCTGTTTCTTGCCAGTAAACCGTCTCGAAGCCATTACTGCTATCACCTTGAATTAATAATGTCTGATTGCCAGCGGTAATATTAATAAGACCTTGCTGGATGTGCATAGACACGTGGTCATAAATGCTTGAATCACTATTACCCGTATGATTAATAAAGGCTCGATCCAGTTTATGTACGCTGTAAACAGGTGTCGCACCAAATTCACTAAACACCGCCATATACAACTGACCATCACGATGGAACATCACATAAAGTTGACTATCGAGCCATTGAATATCTATCGGTTGACCGGATAGCGCATTTTCATTTTGTGGGTCTTCATTGAAATTAATGGTCTGATAAGCCGAGTTGCTACCCAGATCATCTCTGGATAAATCGAAGAAGCGGATATATCCCGTTCCCAAGTCGTTCGCTGCTGACACCGCCAATACTTTGCGTTGTACATTAGCAGCAACATCGGTTGCATGATGACCCGGTAAGGGTACAGATGAAACTAGTAAGGGCTTATTAAGGTCGTTAACATCAACTACCTGCATGCCATCCGTATCATTGGCAAGGAAAACCAAATGATCTAGCTTGTCTACGCCATAGACAGGACGATCCAGCCGCAATTGTGAATGACGTATAGGACGTTCCCACAAGGAAATATCATAAATTTCAAGCCCTGCATTCATTAAGAAGCGATTGCTATTAGTGGGAGAAGAGCCTGCTTTAACACCTACAAACAGGGTATTACCCTCATTGAACATGCCACCTATCTGCATAGGAGGATAATTCGGTAAGCCAATCGCCAATCCTGTGGGCAAGGTATAAGAAAAGCTACCTACTTTAATTTCCCGGATGGTAGAGGATGACGGAATACGCAAGAACACTTCATATTCATCAGGATCAATCACAGCAGGCAAGACAAAGCGGAATTTACTCTGAGTAACCACATTATCTTTTAAGTCTATTGTCTTATCACCGAGCACTTCTTCAAAGGGACTTTGCCCCGTGTATATTTCAGTATCACCATGTTTTGCTCTTAAGACAACACGAGTACCGGGTAAGAGGATGGGGTTATTCGCCTCCACTGTGATTAAAACACCGCCTGATTTATCTCCCGAGTCAGGGTTCAACGTGTATTGCACTTGATCCAAAGGTTCTGAATCTGCGATAACAAACGCACCGTACCATTCATTTTCCAAACCATGATCATTTAAACGCAAATGCCATTGCCCACTAGAAAGGGGTAATAAATCTAGTGCATTGGCAGGGATCTGAAGTGTTTGTTCATCAATAACTTGTAAACTTAGTGGATACTGATTAATAAAGCCCTGTAACTCTCCGGCACGGAAGTTTTCACCTTTAATTGTAATCGTATCTTGTGAACCTAAATGAAAGTGACCCTTTTGTATTTCACTAATCACTGGGCGCAATGCGGCATCATCTGTTATACGGAAGTTTAGATTAAACGGTGTCCATAATCCTGTGCCTCGTAAATTTCTGGCATCCGTCACACTCAGGTGCAAGTGAGCATTGGCGGTACGCTGGAACTGGATTTCAATGGCTTCAACACCTTCGCCTGAAAGCTCAGTAGCCACAATACTAAACTCAACCGGTGTAGTTTCAGTACTACCCTCCGCTTGGCTTTGAAGCGTAATCGCTCCTGCTTGTTGTAACGATTCAAGCGTGATGGCTTCATTAAAACGTATGGTTAATTTATCGTTTTCATCCAGCGATAATAAGCCACCCTCTTCTATTGAAGAAGACAGTACTAATGAAGCAGGTAAATCAAGCGTTCTTAGACCTGACGCGCCACCACCTGCAATAAGACGGTTCTTGTAGAAATCGATCGCTTCTATATGTTCATTGTTACCCGCAGAAACCACTTTAGGTGCTCTTGGATCTGCCATATCCAGCACCACAACCCCAGTATCAGCAGCAACAAACAAGGTACTACCTGCCATTTTTAAACGTACACCACGACCCGCACTTGCTTGTAAATGTCCATCAATAGCAACACGATAACGTTGCTCAGGTCGATCTTTATGCAAAATAACAATGCCTTCACTACCAACCGCAGTAACTAGATAGTCACCATATACGAGCATGTCATGAATATTGCCATTAAAGTTATATTGACGGGTGAGCGCAGGATCAAAAAGATTCACTAACGAAAGCACATCAGAAGTGGTATCGGATGGTTCTCGTACCGTCAGTGATTCATAAGTGGGAGGGCAATCACCTAACCATTCTTCAGCACCAGCCTGACCACCTGTATAGACCCAGCCATCCACTATCTTAAGTAGGTTGCTGCCATAGCTATCCGCCATTTCACCCATTGCAACCGGGTCTGTGCCTACTGAGTAGTTATAACGTAATATTTTACTTTTTTCAGCTTCAGCCGCTTGATGTCTACATTCGACAGCTGAGCCACCCAAAGCAATGGGGGAACTAGTCGAAGCCAGTAATGCATCGCCTGTTTTCACTACATTAACTACATGATTCCCCGTAATCTCTTCATGGATAAACTGTAAGCCATTTTGTTCATCCAGATTTAAACGCGCAATACCACCATTTCCACTAGCCACATAGAGGCGCTGTCTTTCAACCCCTTCTTCTCTTTCAGTAACGGGATAAATTCGTACTGAATCTAATGAGGTAGCAAAGTGAGTCGCTTCAGCTTTTTTGACTTGTAGCGCTTCTTCAGCCGTCAAGGAGCGCTCTTGTCCTTGCAAACTTATCGCTGCTGCCTGTTTGACTAACGCTTTTCGGCCCCTTTCTCCTGAAGGCAGTACTGACTCACCACCAACCAACTGTAACTGATCAGGATCTTGTATATCAAAAGACGCAGCCCGGGTTGTTTCAGGAAATTTCATACCATTAGCAACTTGATCAGTACGCCCTTGATACATGTAACCGCCATTAGTAATAGCAGCACCCGTTGCTTTATCTATCCAGATATCACTGGGAAATACCAATGCAGGATGTATCGAGGTGAGTTGTTTTAGACCATAACCGAAACCTTTATTGTCTAGCAGCGAAGTTTCGTTACCATAACGATCTGCACCATAAACATTATGTAAACCGGGGACTCCTTTTGGTGTAGTAATACGGATTTTCTTAGTAGATAAGACTTCAACATCTCTAACAGGTAAAGAACTCACACGCACACTCAAGCCATCAATCACCGTGTTTCCAGGCTCAAAACCTTCACCTGTAATAGTGACGGTTGTACCACCTGCCAAAGGTCCCCATAACGGTGTTAATGCATCAAAATGAATGGGCGCATCAACGACTATCCCGCCGCGTAAAATGGCTGTTTGCCAAATACCATTTTTTTCTATTTCGATAAGCACATCGTATAAACCTGCTATAGCGATGGCAGGAACTGTGGCTCTCAAAATAACAACGGCTTCTTCATTATCATTGGTGGTTGCCGAAACAATCGTAGCCACTTGCCCACCAATATAAAGCTTTAATCGATCCAGTTCGACGGGTGCTCCAATCACAGAAAGGGTCACCTCTGTGTCTTTATTACGTTCAACTCGTCTTGGCACAATCGCTTCAATACTCAGAGCATCATTTCTATTGCCTCTATAACGGAATTCAAAGGCTTGTGGACTATTGAGTGTGTAAAGAACTTGAGTTTGATCGGTAAAGGGTTTGACCGAAGCCACACCAGCATCAACCAGCAACGTTACTTTATCATTCAGTGATAATGTAGCCACTACGTCTGCTGGCAGGGTTAAAATGGCATCATTATTATTAATCGCAACGTCAGCAGCTATGCTTGCACCATTGGCATCCACTAAATGGAAGTTATTCAGGTTATCTGGATATAAATCGATAGATTTATTAAAGCGCGCAATAATCTTAATAAACCCATCAGCATCCAGATCAAGAATGCGGTTCTCTGGATTAACCGAAAATAATTTGAGCACCACATCAGGAATGACCTGGATAATACTACCGTTATTGTTGGAAGTAGCAGAAACACCACCTGTGTAAGCCGCATAATGCCCAGCCACAACCGTATCTACAAACTGACCATTAGAATCCAGCCCGTCACGGATCTGTGGCGAAGCAGGGTTAGTAATATCAATCGTTAATAGGCCTTTTTGTCCAAGTGCCAGATACGCAGTATTGCCATCAATATCCACATCATAAACAAAACCAACCCCGGTCACTCTGGATATAATTTGAGGGTTCAATGGGTCAGCAATGTCCACAATCACCATACCGCCATCACCCGCAGCCAGGAAGGCATAATGCCCTGATATTTTCACATGACTGGCAGGAATATCCAGACTGGATACCACTTTCAATCCTATCTCAGGCTTCATTTCTACCATGTAAAAACCACCGCCGTCTACTTGCTCTGCTTCTATGAGCTTATTGTTTGCATAATCAAACTCACCACCAACCGTCACGTAATAACTTTGTTCCCCTGCTTCCGTGGCAAGAGGTTCTACATCTAGTAAATGCTTACTATTAGGCATTGCCAGTTGGTCTACCAAGTACAACTTGGTATGCAAATAAGCATCAACAATACCGAGTCCAGCATCACCCATTGCAATACTGACTTTATTATTACGAACATGCAGACCTTTAGCCTTTGCAGACGGTAATTCCAAGCTGTTAATAATCGTTGAGTTGGTGATGTCAAGTGCATCAAAACCAATAATAAACAGCCTTGCAGATGAACCATTAATACCCGTTACAAACAAACGGTCAGCACCTTTCTCAAAGAATGGGGCAACACCTACCGCTTTATAATTACCCGGTAATGCTATCGTGGTAAGTATTCTATCGTCCTGATCATCGCCATTTTCATCAATGAAACCCTGCACATCATCAAGGTTTAGCGGGTTCTCTTCCCTACCCGTATAGTTGGAAGCATTAATATCGTAAATTGAAACACCCGCAGCACCCATTGCGGCAATTAGGTAACTGGCACTGGGATCTAGTGTTGCATCATATAAACGACCCGACGCTTTAATCTCTGACTGGATAGGCTGAAGATAAGTAAAGGCTTGTGGTAACACGCCTTGTTGACCATTAGCTAGTGCAACGGTGACATCAACCGTAGCAATTCTTCCACCTGGAGAAATCACCTCTAATGTTTCTGGATCAATGACTTTTATCTTGTCACTTGCAACAGGAATCTCTCCAAAGTGAATAGACAACTCATTACTTTCAAAGTGGAAACCTTTACCCTTGATGATGACTTTGGTACCACCAAACAGCGAACCTGTTTCAGGTGACAAACTATCGACTAGTAACGGTTCTATATATTGGATAGCTCCTAATTTTGATGCCCGTGAGCCATTGCCGTTAATCACTTCTAGTTTTGCAGGACCCGGATAATTCGCGGGTGCTTGAAGACGGAAACGGGTGACATCATTATCCAGCGTTTCCTGACTGATAATTGATGCTTCCAGCCCTGACAAGGTAAATGCAGGTACGCCTTCAGCATGTTTCAGTACTACTTCGATTTCACCGCCATCCACCTCGACAATGGTAGGTGAAACACTGGTTATTTGTACCATAGGCCCTGTTGCTAAACTGGTAGAGAAAGCTACTTCGTAATTAAACAAACCGATGGTGCGACGACTATCAAACTCACCAGATAAAACAATGCGATAGTTGCTATTTCCTGCTAGTAATACATCTGGAGAAATAGTAACCACTTTACCATCATCACTCAGCTTCAGTGTAAAGGCGACCTCTGTTAACCCATTAGCACCTTCATCAAGAAGCAGTTTAATATACGCTGTGAGTTCCGCTTCAGTTAACCCAGTGGGTTTACTAAAGGTCAAAACAAGAGGTGCATCCAGATGAACCCCTAATTGATTTTGATAGGGTGTACTCTTAACCAAATCCAGCGTAAGCGTATCTACAAATTCAAGGATTGAATATTTCTCTTCTTGCTCTAAATAAGACAATGCGTACACAGCAATGCCTTCATCAGTCATTGCCATCGGATCTTGAGGGTAGCCTTCCCCTGCGAAGGGTGAAGCAGAACCCGTAGCCTTTTGGCAGTGTTTTGTATCTGCCAAAGCATCTAGAATATAAATCTCAGAGGATCTTGAGGTGTCATATAAGGTTAAATAGGCATCACTATCAACGGCTTTAGGATTGTCACAATCCCCCCCTTTTACAGGATTTCTTGTGAGATTCGCAACGATAGTTGAAAGTGTATTAATACCTTTGCTGTGTCCGGGAACAACAAAGCCGTTATTCTCATAACGCCCTACTTCTTTAAGGTTTTGTGGGCGAGAGCCATCCATAAGCGTCAGTGTATTGCCCGTAGCAAATTGTGTTTGTTCAGCTAATACGCCTGTTTGACCTTCTACGTCACTAACACCCAATAGTGGCAACGTAGGCTTGCTCAGATCAAAAATATAACGTCCATTGGCAAGCACATGCAATGTCTCACCGACTAATGAAATATCTTTAACATTTAGTGTATTAGACCGCCCACCCTTTACTGCTGTCTTAATCTGACGGATAACCGTAGGTCGCAAAGGGTTCGCCACATTAATAACCGCAACACCTTCTTCTCCTGCGGCTACAAATAGCAGACCTTCTTTAGCAATCACCTTTTGTGGTACCGCATCAAAGGGAAGTGGCAAACTGTACAGTACATCCCGATCTTTACCGGGTGGCTGTTCTATTAAGTCATCAGGATCACGGGTTTCTCTATCATAAACCAGCAATACCGACTGAGCATCATAGAGCGTATCAATATGTGGGAAGGTATAAGCCCTGGCGGTTACATATAAATGTGTATCCGTTAACGTCATTGAACTGGGTATTAAATCCTGAGGCAAATTATAATATCCCAAACCATGTCTGGGTGCAGCCTGATCAATAGCATCAGCATCATATTTGACCAAACTAATCCAGCCTGGCGCATAATATTGATCAACCGTTTGAGAAGAGAATACGCCTCCTGGAGCAGGCACTTTTTCAGCATTAAGGCCATGCCCCAGTACATAAACAAGATTAAGGTCATTATCAATTTCGATATCAACAATCATCCCGGGAGGCAGTTTCCCTGCATCTGGGATATAGTTTTTCAAACCGGATAAAACATCATCTATATCACTTTTTGAACGAAAGGATTTTTCAGTTTCGATACGACGATTGACCGATAACTTTCCGTAGAATAGTGCATTTTTCAACACATAACGTCTACCCGAATCATCACTGACTTCTATATCTATAAAGCCACGGTATCCTGCTGAATTAGCTTGATTACGAAAGTCTGGAACTACCCATTCCATGCGTTCAGCACTGTAGAGTTTTAGACGATCACCATCGATTTCATCATTAATGGCTGTTGCTGGCTGAGCTGATTTGTAGGCTTTTAATTTTAATGTGCTATGGAAGCCATAACCCACAATACTAACCGTATCATTTTCGCCATCCTGAACAGCCCTTACCACAGCAGGGTGGACAAAGCTGATTTGCAAATCATCTATATAGGTAAAGCCACCTACTACGGTGTCGGATAGACCAAAGCTATTCCTTACTGTGACCGCCGCAGGGCCTGCATTATTAGGAACAGTGGTTGCATAAAGGCTAGTTATACCATTTGCATCCGTTTCACTGCTGATAATTATAAGCGGTTGCCCACCAACGGTTAAACGTGTGTCTTCAGTAAATCCACTGCCTCTGATAACAATATTCGTACCACCACTAATGTCACCTGTAGACACACAAGGTAGAGAGTTTTCAATACTGGCAACGGTGCATATCGACGTAATATCTGGTGCTAATGCATTCACATCCGCTGCGGTTGAGAAGCCAAACACATAATCACTTCCTAGCGCCTGACCAGTTATTGGAGCAAGACCCTGTTTGAGTCTCACGTAATAACGCGTATTTGTCTCCAGTTGGCTTTCCTGCTTACGCTGGAGTTGCAAAATTCGATAAGTAAAATCACCAACGGCTTCTTCACCACGAGGCTTAAAGCCCAAGTCAAACTGCTGAGTAACAATTTCACCTACTAGAGGGTCATCTTTTAGAATCTCTATGTAATCAGCCAATAGCGTATCTTGAGGAAGCACCCCAGACAGCTCAATAATAATATCTGCCAGATTAGGACTCACATTGACCTGATCACGATAAGGCTCGTGATCCAATATGGTCAAAGATGGCATTTCAATACGACTAATACCGCCCTTACCTGCTGCTACCTGAATAGCACCACGAGCCAATGTTATGCCCCGCGCACCCCTATCAGCCGTACTTGCATGACGCTGGAGCATAACGGGAACCGTTGCATCATTAGCTGCATCGCCAATATGCCCCAAATCAATAATCTCCACGATAGACTGGGCAGGTTTATCTTCCTGGTCAGAATAAAGTTGTGTCACATAGGCCAAATTTCCAGAGACATGAACATCATAAATCCCGTCTGAAACCAGGTCAGGTCGTGCGGGATGTAGCTCAATAACCTGTTCCATTTCTGGATCGTAAGCATCACTAATATCAATCACATTTAATTGCGAAATACCGCCATCACCTGCCATATCGGTGACATACAGTTTGTCTCCCACAATCTGTAAACGATTGGCAATACCCAACGTATCTATTTGTGCAACAATCGGTAGCGAGGGGTCGGACACGTCTGCAACCACTACGCCTTGATGAGAGGCTGCAATATAGGCAAACTTGCCTTTAATTTTCACATCTCTGGTAAACCCATCAGGTTTAATCAGTCCAATATGATAAGGCGCACGGAAGTTACTGATATCCAGAACTTGTACACCGCCATTACCATTGGCTACAAAGACCAGGTTATCTTTTCTTGCTAGTCCATACACATCAGGGAACGGAAGGTCAATGCGCCCAATCATTCGATACGGCAGTCCGAACTGGTTGTCTCCATTAATATTAGTAAATAATAAAAGTTCGCCACTTTTATTATTTAGATACAATTCGCCACTACCTTCAGCACCCGTATCTCCACCCAGCCAGTCTTCTTTAATTTTTTGGGTTAATGAGTCAACAAATTTATTTTTGTCTAGGGTATAAGACGATTCAATTGCCAGTCCTGATTTACCTGCAAGCAAAATATTAGTATCAGCAACCAGCTCACCAATGGTTCCTGTAAATATTTCTGAAGCACCCGTTAAAAGATCAGAGTAAACAAAATAATCACCTAATGCATTACCTTCTTCCTCATCAACGGCATCAAGGATAAAGATTCCAGTACGAGGTAACTGACTGGATGATGTGGCTTGTTCCCTATCCCTAAGATGCAAACCCGCTTCAACAGAGAAAGGATCAACACTCGACCATGCTGCCACCATTGCGCCTTTTCGATCCAGAGATCGATACTGATCTACCGCTGTATAATAGACACGTTTTGCATCACTTTGATCACCCTGTTTAGGTGACATATAACGCCGTTCACTAATGGGTAAACCTACTTCATAGAAAGTTTCATCAGTAACGGTATGCTTCTCAGTGACGACTTCGGTTTCTATACGGATACGTTCATTACGCAAGCCCGTACGACGTAAAATATTGCCGTCTGTAAAGTCAGCCCAGTAAATATAATAATGCTTGTCAGGGTCGGACACTGGCGTACTATCTCCACCTGCACGAGCATCATCTCTGAATAGCTCTAAAGGATATTCATCAACCGTAGTCCAGCTACCATCCTCTGCTTGGTATTGACGTTGCCAAAGCATTTGAACCCGCTCTATACGCCCACCTAAGTCTTCAATTGACACCACTGCACGTTGTGTTTCTGCGGTGGTGACAATATCTTTATTAATAGGCGAAAGTACGGATAATTTGGGGACAATCGTATCTTCCAGACGACCCACAGTCACTATCTGGGTTTCACCCGATTGATTAAGAATATCATAGGCTATCGCTTGTAAAGTAAAGCCATTAACGCCTTCTGGTGCGGCAATTTCTGCACGGTAAAGATGATCTTGAGCAAAACTTCCTTGTAGTGCGCCATAGCTATTATAAGCCGTACTGATGGGTTGACCATTGACATAAAAGACAACATGATCCACGCCTTCAGGCCCCAGATCATCAAAGACTTCAACAAAAACTTCAATATTTTCACCATCAATAACGACACTATTGTCATTATCAGGTTTTACAATTCTTGCTTCAGGTGGTTTATCAGCGGTAATCGTCAATGACAACGGTGATTGATATAGCGCTGATTCATAGCCATCAATATCTTTGGCTTTTGCTCTGAAGTGAATGACTTTACCCGTTTTACCGGTGGGAATTTCCATATGGAACTGGAATGGTGCACTCGAATCTTCACCGACTAGCTGATAATCTGTGGGTTCATTACCTGCTTCTGTAATCGCATAAAAAAGCGTCGCGGTATCCACGCCTACTTCAGGATCACTGGCAATGACATTAACTACAATGCCTCTATTTTCAGTAATTTCTGTAATCTGACCCAGACTAAATCCTCGTGAATCCAGAACCCGTATATCATTCACTTCAGGAGGGTGGTTTTTAACCAATGTGATAGGCACTTGTTGTTGACTTTCATTACCTATGCCATCACGTGCTGTGACCTTGAACAGCATAGATAACTGCTCGGGAAGTACTTCTAACTCCCCCAAATATTCGGCAATACTCTTCAGGGGTATTCCACCCGCATAAGGAGCCGTAAGAATAATACGATTGGAAACCTGCTCTTGTTGCGAATACTCGCCATCACCGTTTTTGTCTACCAAGAGTTCCACACTCACTGAACTTACTTTGACGTTATCACGGACTTCCATATGATAAGGAAGCACACGTTTTTCAGCAATAGTCACACCTTCATTTAACGGTTGGGTAATATCAATTTCTGGAGCTTGATCATCACGTAATACATGTACAGTGACTGGGATAGGAGTGGATACAGTACGTGGATTTCCCCCACTACGTTGCTCAGTGGCATTGGCGGTTAGTACCAAATTTGTTCCTGCCTGTCCATAAGGTATATCCACCACAAATTCAAACGGAAAGACCATATCGGTTAATGTTTGATCACCATTTCTAAGCCCTGCAACGGTAAGCACAACATTGTCAATTTGTACGTCATCGACTGCATTGATCTGTACTAATAGCGGTTTTCCTTCCGTATGATTACTCTCTGTTTCAGGAACACCTATTTCTATAATGGGAGGCTGATCTTCTTTAACATCCACCACGATCGTTTCTGACGCAGTATGATTATCGGGATCATTATGCTCATATCCATAGGTATCAATCGTATCAACCGTAATACTTATCTTATTATTCTGTGTGTTTTCCGTATCAAAAACAGGCATGGGTACTGAAAAATTATACGGAGATTGTCTTAAACGTATTTCATACGGTGTCTGACCATTTGCATAGGTTGCCACCAAGCGCACATATTCCAGACCAACATCATCAAAGGCTTGCACATTGACGTATAAATCCGTCTCTTCAACGGCTTTTGCTCCAGGTACTGGCTCTACAATATCCAGTACAGGCCTTTCATCAATCTTAATGGGATAACTCACTTCACGTTGCGTGGAGTTAGCCACATCTACTGCTGTGACTTTGATCCACACATCAGTACGCAAAATCTGGTCGGCTTGTACATTTCCCAAGCTATTCCAAATGTCCTGTAAACGGGACACATGAATTTTTTGTAAGTACTCGGGGGTATCAATATTAACCGTGGTGACAGGGTTAAAGTCTTTATCCGGGATGCCTGTTACCGTGCGGATAGTACGATACTCAGTCTTGAAGTAGCTTCCATCTTGTTTTAAAACACCATAGGCGGTCTGCACCTGTAACTGGCTCACTTTGACATTGTCATACGCTCTAACGCCCAAGGTAAAGTCAGAGTCTTCAACGGCTCCATAGCCTATTCCTGGTTTAGTAATCACGGCTTCAGGGTTAATATCATCAGCAGCAACAATCAGCTCTATTTCATGCCGTCCTACTGCATTGTCGGAATCAGCAATGGTCGCTTCAAGCTTGAGTGCCTCATCAAATCTCACCAGACCCGCTGGAACCTCTAAAATGAAATTTTGTTCTTTAGCATAAGCACTGGTTCTATGCCCATAAGTATTAGCCGTTTCTACATCATAGTTTTGTTCAAAACTATCGTAAATAGAACGAAAAGCCTGTTCTACTTGTGAGTCTCCCCCTGCTATTTCATTATTAACAGTATCTTCTGTGAGTACATTTAATGGCACACCATTAGCAAAAATCTTAATACTACTGGGAAGAGTACGATCATCAGAGGCCACTACACCCACTTTTATACGAAAAGTGCCCGCCACAATTTCCTGCTGCGCTGCGGGGGAAGTAATACGAATTTCAGGTGCTACATTGTTGAGAGGGTGGATTAAAAAAGTTCTGATTGAACGATTACCAAAAGTATCGGTAACAACTAATTGATATTCAGCGGGTTCAAAGAAATCAAAACGAATTTCAGTCGCTTCCTCTTCTCGAATAGTAGGGCTGTCTGGACAGCTATTAGTCCAGCTTTTACTATAAAGCTCTTCTGCCTGAGAGCCATCCGGATTCAAACGGTAGATTTTATAATTTTCCAGCCCCGCATCATCCGATAATTGGGTATCTATCTGGAAAGTCTCCCCTGTTCTTACCCAGAACTCACCATAATTTAAACGTTTGGGATCGGTATAATTCTTTTTATAGCTTCCATCCACTTTGTAAGTATGAAAACCAACAAATTCCAGCAACGGCTTTTCATTGATATGTAATGGGTAAATCAGACTATGTTCCGATATATTGCCACTTTTATCTTCAGCGATTAAGGTTAATTCTAACTCTCCCGATTCAAAATTTTCAGGAACAACATAAGGAATAGTAACTTCCGTTTGTTCATAAACGGTTGATAGTTCGACAACCTGTCTGGATCTATTCTCAAATAGCTTAAGTGATTTTAAGCTCTTAATATTATCATCAAGCAACGCTTTAATATCGATATGCTGTAAAGCCACCACAACGGTTCCTTGTTGTGGCTGAGTCATTTCTATAGATGGATTTTCAGTATCAGGAACCAATTGTTGAGAACCTAAAACAGAGAGTGGAATATCTCCACGTTCATGAGAAAAACGATCGGTTGCATGACCATAAATATCAAATCCGGCACGTTCAATATTCGCTACAGAAGGAAATAAATAGCCAATATTAGAAATTTCATTACTTAGGGTATTGAGCTTACCTGAGGCAACAAACCCTGTTTTTGTCTCACCAGAACTTGCATCATCAAGTAGCGTTACGATGAGTGGCTTATTCTGTAAAGATTGATTAATGCCCTCATCTGTCTGGAAATTATTAATTCTAGCAAGATCTTTTACAAAAACATGAATCTCTCGAATAAAGTCAGGCGCATTACCACTATCACTAAATTCTGGGCGTACTACTGCATGAGTAATATTTTCATTTAATAATGCCCGAAGGTCTAAAATACCATTAGGAGCGACAACCTCTTTTTCTAACGGATCGCTCCCTAAACACACATTGTCAGCATACAAAGTAACATAGTACTTAACATCCGTTTCCGTTAAGCCATTAAACGAGAAAGTAAGCCCATCTTGAGGCCATGCATCTACTAAATCATGTTGTAGCGTTAGGGTGTTATCAGCTACAGACAGGTAATCATTCCCATTAATCTGCAAACCACCTACATATCCATCGGATTCTGGATAAGCCAACGAAATACGCGGGAAGTTTTCTGCTTCTGCGTTAGCATCATTCTCATCAACCACTCTATTTGAGATACCCTTAACCGCTCTACTTATCTGACTTTCTTGTAGAGAGGTAAATAAAGCAATCGCTTTAATATTCGATGATGAGGAAACAAAATCATCTTCAACTTTCAGTGTACCTTTACCCAAAGCACCACGTATCAGTTGTTCAGATGGTGTCAGGTTTTCCAGACTTAACACAGGCGGTAAATCCTTAAACACTTTGATACGTCTTATTTCTCGAGACTCATTCCCGGCATGATCAACGGCATCGACAATAACTTCAAAGGCTGTGGGTTCATTGATTTTAGGCTGATAGCCACTGATATCTATAGTGACTTTGCCCTCCCCTTCATCCGGCACATTAACATCTTTCGCCTGTAAGCCTTCTTTACTGACTAAATCTTCATTTCGACCTAGATCATCAATCACTCGAACGGTATAAGAAGCGACAGATACATCATCTTTAATATTGACTGAGAGTTCTACCGCTTGTCGTTCATAGACTGTTTCAGCCGGTTCAGAAAGTGTAATAACGGGAGCGGTATTGTCTTCCAAAATCGTTATTTCAAGTGCATTGGTTTTTCCTACATTGACTCCTTTGTCTTCAGCTTTAATAATCAGCTTTAGTGTCTGCCCAACGTATTGCTCATAAAGCTCGGTATTTATGCGTAAGCGTGCTGTAAAGTCAGAGTAAAAACGTGTACCGGTAATAACGCTACCAAGTGTTCCAGGGTTAGGGATTTTTATTTCTTCTAGTCGATCATTTTTAGAGAAAAATTCCCATTCAAAAGGAATTTCTGTTTCTGAGCTATCTATCAAAATGGCATGAATGTTATCTATAACCTGATTATCGCTGGCAGTACCTTCTATCTCTAAACTACTTTCTGGGCGCACACTTAAGCTTTCTACCGGTTTACTCAGCGAAATAACCGGAGTCTCAGTATCATTGAGAATAGCCAGTTGCAGATCAACTTCCGTTACTTGTTGAGCGCTATCAATAGCACGTACACCTATTAAAGCACCGCTCGCTTTTGTCGGTACTCTCAAGCTTGCACTTAAATACTGGCCTTCATTCTCACTCTTCACATCCTGAATCGTATGAAGTACTTTTTCTGTCGTATCATCCTTATAATAGAACTCAACTTTTTCTACGCTTCTATCGTCAACCACAAGAACATTAGCGGTAAATTGTTCACCTTCAACTAATCTAGAGCCAGGAGCAGGACTGCGCACAGTAACTTCTGGAGGCAAATCATTAACTACATTAAACCGCCAAAAAGAAGCAATGCTTTCATTATCATAAATATCTGAAGCAATCAGTTTAAGCGCTATTTCACCTTCTGTATTAGCTGGAATGGTATAACTGAAACTGCCTACTTTACCCTCATCACCCTCAGCCCATGAAGTTTCAGTATGAATAAGCTGGTCACCAATACTCGCTTTAAACTCCTTTATTTGCGTATTGTCTGTTGCGCGATAATTGAAAACCACTCTATTTCCAGCATACAAAACACTGCCTTGAGTAGGACTGGTAATGGCCGCAAAAGGGGGAAGATTATCCTTAATTAAAGACAAATCTACGTTATAAATTTCTGACTGTTGACCATTGTTATCGGTTGCCTGAACTTCAAGTCGTAAATCTTGATCTTGATTAGGTAAACTTAAGCTAGATAAATCAATTGAATGGCGATCGACTAATTCGGGTGACGGAGCAAGCCCAGCACCTGCATTCCTTATTGTTGAATAAAGAGGTGTTGTCGAGCTACCTGCAAACAGTTTAATGTCTAACTCATTAACGGTAACATCATCTTTGGCAACCACATCAAATTGTAAGGTATCAACATTATAAAAACGTTTTTGGTTAGTGGTAACTACTTTTATTTGGGGAGCCTGATCCGCATAAACACCAATAATGACTTCCAGATTAGAAGCATTTCCAGCTTTATCATAAGCCTTAACAGTAATAGGGTAACGATCGAAGTTCACATTATCCAGGTGCTTAAAAGTTGGAGCTTTAATCAGCTTAAGCGCAGAATAAGCATGTAAAACACCAGGAATATCTTGAGGTGAAAAATCTTCTCCAGTAACAACATCCTCACTATTTCCCGTTAAGCGATAACCCACACCCGCTTCTTTTTTGACCCCGTATAACTCAAGTTGGGTAGTGACTACATTATCGTAACCTGTCACCTTCAACACAAAAGGCGTACCTTCAACAACCGATGCAATATCATCTCCCGCATCCGTCCCATCCAACACGGGAGAAGCTAAATTCACCACGGGTGGCTGTTCATCTTTACCCAAAGTCACATTAACAGGGTTACTTTTACCTTCCTGCCCTGCACTATCAATAGCAACAGCATGTACCGTTAACGGTACTTCGTTATCAACCTCATCGGGCGTCTCATAAATAGTTGAATAAGGGGCTTGATAATCTGTCCCAACCAATCGATCATTAACATAAAAATCAACTTTCTCAAGTTCCAGATCATCACTCGCATTGGCACGTAATTCAACAGAAAGCCCTGAAACAATATGCGCTCCTTCAGAAGGGTGGCTAATGGCAGAGGTAGGAGGTTGATCACCTTTTATAGAGATTAACAATGGCTCAGAAAGTGATTGTTTTTGATGATAATCTATTGCTTTAATCTGAATTTTAATGGACTTTCCAAGCCATTCTTCTTTGATTTTTATACTGAATTTTTGTTGAGTCGTCTGGTAAGAAAAAGCATTATTATCTTTTTTGTCATCAGAATGACGTACAGTTTCTATTTCTTCATCATTGATAATCAGAGTGATTTCTGTACCGGCATGAAGTGAATCATCTGCAATCTCACTAGTGATGTTTAGAGTCTGCCCCACTGTCGCTGAGGCTCCCGCTACCGGGCTGGTAATATTCGCAATGGGCGCTTCATTTTGAACAATTCTTATTAGCTTTGCTGGCGCATCTTTTACGGCACCATTATGGGCATGGACTTTTGCAGATAAACCCATGCTGGTTTCTTTCGTTGAAATTTCAGGAACTGTGATTTCGCTCTGCCATAACTCAAACTGACTAGACTCTTTCGCACCATCCTCTTTACGTTCTTCAATAGTAGGAAAGTAGGTTTCACTTTTTTTCTCACCGTCGATAAAAAACTCTACATAGCTTATCCCACTACTTTCCGTAGACTCAGAAGCAGGTCCAAGATCTACCGCTATAAGTGCATTTAGAGGTGTTTTTTCTACAACTCGTTGAGAGTCTATGGGCTTCTCAAACTCAAAATCAGTAACTTTTGCTTGTGATTTTTTATTGACCCTAATTGTTTTCCTTTCCGTTTCCGTTGCCTGACCTGCACTATCATAAGCAATGGCGGAGAACTCCAGTTTTCGACCTTCCATTTCTTGAGAAATGGGTAAGCTCAATTCAAACGGTTGCGTCAAGCGTTTACCAATTCTGCTACCATCTAACCAAAACTCTACCGCAGAAATACCCACATCGTCACTTGCAATTGCCTTTATTTTCAGCGTTGTATCAACTGCGACTGTCGCTGGAACGTCAAGTCGTACCTCCGGCTTGGCATCGACAGAAGTTATTGGAATACTAAATGAAATATAGGGTATAGCTGGCAAAGATACTTGTAATAAAACAGGGGAGGTTTCAGTGATGACAGCTGATGCCTTAAGCCCTTTTTGCGGGTCATAGCTCAAAACATCAGCAGCAAAATCGGGTAATTGATAATTAACTGCAATCGTGTCGACCAATGGTGCCTTAGAGCCATCATTAAAAACAGCAATTAAACTAGGTACTTCAAAATATTCATTTAAACGGGGAAGAACAAAGCTACCGCTATCTCCCGCCGCTCCACCAGCTGATGCTCCTACATATTCCAAAGATGCTAATTGACGACTTAAATCAACGGTTACAGGGATGCTAATATCCGGTTGATCCGGATAACTCACCGTAATAATGACAGGATTATTAGCATCAGTTTGCTTTAGCGGATAGACAAGTCCTTCTGGGGTTATTAATACTTTTTCAGCATCCGATGATGCATATGAAATACCATAACCACTACCTGGAACAGGTGTAATGCCCCTAAACTCGTAGTCCAAGGAAGGAACTATTCGAGCCGATTGTAAAATATCATTAAAAACAATTTTCTCTGGATGTACCGTCATACCCCGTACATCTTCGCTTACCGAATCCCCTGTGAAACGAATGTCTGAGATAGTCGATTGATTTCCAGATGCATCAACAGCTGTTGCATCCACAATAACCAATGCATTTCTGGCAATTTCTGATTCACTCAACTCATCATTAACAGGATAAGAAAACTCAAATACGGTCTGATCATCACTGCTTGGGAATATTCTTACTGAGCCAGGAGTCCGAGCGAAGGCAGTATCTAGTGCTTTTTCAACTACACCGGCCGCTGCGCGTAAATCAGAAGCTCTAATACCTGAGAGCCTTAAAGAAATATAGGAAAGGTCACTATTATCACTAGCCTCTAATGTAACTTTCACATATTGCTTACCCGCAACAGTTGCCACACTTACATTAGATAATGATAATTTAGGTTTTTCTATTTCTTCAAAAAATTGTTCTGAATAAGTATCCGTACCCCCGTTGACATCATGTGTGGTTACAGAAGGTGAATAAAGTTGATTGGAAGAAGTTGAGAACGAGAAACTACATTGAATGGCGGAGGTTAAAGGTCTCTTAGCCTCTGACGCTAAAAAAGATTGGAATCCTTCTGTTGTCGTAATATCAACAGATTTTAAGTCACTACAATCAGAAATAGCAAATTCATAATTTACACTTTCCTGAGATGAAGTCAAAGGTGAAGTGGTACGAATATCATAACGCGGTTGTGCAAAAGCCGTCGCAGAAAAAAGTGACGCCCCTGCGGTCAACAGTCCAATAAGATTCTTCAATGTTTAGCCCTAGGATTTTGTTCTTTTATGCTTTAGCGACAACATTCCATGCTGTCCGCGAGTTATCCTAAATCAACCAAGCTTTTTAAAACGATTGTTTGAAACCAATGCCTATATTTACAGAGCTGGTTTTAGCCACAAAACACCACCTCATAAATAATATGCAAAAAGAATATAACATATTTTTATTAATAGCCAACAGAATAGAACGATGGTATGAATTTATCGTCGAAAGATACACCATAGGGTGTGCGATGAGTAAGAAAACAACCAGTGTAGACAACGAAGAACATCTTTCCCATCTCTACGGTTTTTTATATAACCATCGACAATCACCTGAGCAAAAACGGAAAGGTTTATAAACGTCAACCAGAAAAAAGTCACTCACTGTATTAACACCAAACAACAGTTTTTCGATGATAATGCTAAGTCGCTAATAGATGCACACGGCAGGGCAGATGATGGTCTTATGGGATTCTCCACCAGCGGAAATTCTAAAGACTTAATGGAAGGTTATCGCAAAGCAAAAGAGCTGGGTATATTGACCTTCGGCATGGCTGGCGGTAATCGTATTATTGATATGTGGTGGCATTATTGGCAATCAGCGTTTCTGACCGCGTGTTTAGTGAAACTCGAAGCCCTTGGGGAGAGTAGTCTAATGATGATTTTTTTATGAAAACACTGGAAAACCGAGCATAAAAAAAGCCCTATTACAACCATAAACGATTGATAATAAGGCTTATATATATGGTGGGCCTGGAAGGACTCGAACCTTCGACCAACGGATTATGAGTCCGGTGCTCTAACCAACTGAGCTACAGGCCCTTTGCTTTGCTCTGATGAGCAAGGGCTTAAAATTGGATAGGTAAGCTACTTATCCAATTTTAATTAAGCTTTTTAGAAGTAGATAGTTATCTACTAACCGCCCTATTATTAGTCAGGGCGAGGCGGTGTATCACCGTCTGTTTCTAAGAAGCTGCGTAGCATATCTGATCGTGTGGGATGACGCAATTTTCTTAGCGCTTTTGCTTCAATTTGTCGTATACGCTCACGGGTTACGTCAAATTGTTTGCCTACTTCTTCTAGCGTGTGGTCGGTATTCATATCGATACCGAAACGCATACGAAGTACTTTGGCTTCGCGAGAGGTTAAGCTGCTAAGGGCTTCACGTGTTGTTCCTGATAGATTACTGCTGGTTGCTTTGTCTACGGGTGACAATACATTACCGTCTTCGATGAAATCGCCTAATGATGAGTCTTCGTCATCTCCTATGGGTGTTTCCATTGAGATAGGTTCTTTAGCAATTTTTAGTACTTTACGAACTTTGCTTTCTGGCATGTCCATTTCAATCGCTAATTCTTCGGGTAATGCTTCTCTGCCTTTCTCTTGTAGTAGTTTACGAGAGATTCGGTTGAGTTTATTGATGGTCTCGATCATGTGAACGGGGATACGAATAGTTCGTGCCTGATCCGCTATAGAGCGTGTAATCGCCTGACGAATCCACCATGTCGCATAGGTTGAGAACTTGTAACCACGGCGATATTCGAACTTGTCTACCGCTTTCATTAGACCGATATTGCCTTCCTGAATAAGGTCGAGGAACTGTAAACCACGGTTGGTGTATTTTTTTGCAATAGAGATAACTAATCGTAGGTTTGCTTCGACCATTTCCTTTTTTGCACGACGTGCTTTGGCTTGGCCTACCGAAACATTACGGTTGATTTCTTTTATCTCTGTGATGCTTAAGCGTGTTTGCTCCTCCATCTTCTTAAGTTCTGCCTGTACCGCTTGTACATCTTCTTTGTAGGTTTCTAATGATTCACGATCTGACTCATGATCTTTTAACCACTCATCTATCCAATCTAAATTGGTTTCATTCTTAGGGAAAGAGGTGATGAAGTCTTTACGTGTCATTTTTCCGTACTTTACACAAAGCTTTAGGGCTTCACGCTCGTAAGCACGAATTTGATTAATAACGCCATTTAGGCGAATGGTAAACTCATCAATAATGAGCGGTGTAAATTTAAACTCTCTAAGCTTATTGGCTTGCTCATCTCGTGCTTTTTGGAATGCTTCAGCATCACCACAATCACAGGCTTCACAAACAGCTTTATGGTAACCACGTAAGATTTCGAACTGTTCTTTGACATTTTCTGGATCAAGGCCATTATCAATGACTTCTTCCTCTTCGTCCTCTTCTTCATCTTTCTTATCATCAGCCGATTTAACGTTAGGACGTTGAATGCCAGGGTCCTCTGCATCAGGATCAACAAAGGCAAGAATAATGTCTGTTAAGCGCATTTCTTCAGCTTCGTACTTGTCGAATTTCTCAAGTAATAGACCGGTTGAACTTGGGCAACAGATTAGGGAATCACGAACATCTGCTAAGCCTTCTTCGATACGAATGGCAATTTCAATTTCGCCTTCACGAGTCAATAGCTCAACCGTTCCCATCTCACGCATATACATACGCACGGGGTCTGTTGTTCTGCCGAAGTTTTCTACGTTTGCGATGGCTGCTGCTGCTTCTTCTGCTGCATCGTCATCGTCAGATACGTTGTCGTCATTTAGGATGTCATCGGTTTCTTCTGGTGCGTTTTCATGGACTTTGATTCCCATGTCACCAATCATGCTAACGATGTCTTCAATCTGTTCTGGATCAACAATAGAGTCAGGCAGGTGGTCGTTCACCTCGGCGTAGGTGAGATAACCTTGCTCTTTACCTTTGGCGATCAGTTTTTGCAAACTAGTTTTTGTATTTTCTGTATCGTCGCTCATGTTATGCCTTTCTGAAAATTAGCCGGAAATTATATATGAAAATCAGCCTATAAGTACAATAAATTAAACTTATAGATGAGGTGATTATCAAAGGTATTAGCCCGACAAATATTAATTATTTTGAGCACATAAAGTTGGAAACCGCGGGATGATATTCTTTTAGAGCCTAACCACTTTTACGGTAGCATCTAAGCATAGGGCTTTGATCTTACTTTGGTTTTACCAGTACTATTTTGACTTGCATCTAAAATAGTAACTAACTTGCGCCTTGCAAGTATCAACGATTCCCTAATAAAGCAATTAGATCTCTCTTTTCAATATCGTCCAAACCTTCGGTACGTTCTTTATGCAATAAATTTTCTAATTTCAGTTCATGTGCCTTTTTACGAATCTGTCGTAAGCAGTCTTGAAACTCTTTGGTCAGCATCTCATCATCTTGCGATTCTGGCTGCCATTTCATCAAGCTAACTAGTGAGGCTTCATATTCTGTATTGCGCCATCTATCAAGTAGACCCGCTGCGTTAACATGGGGATTCTCTTCAATGGTTTCAATGATTGTAGCTAAAAAATTGCATCCTGGCAGATCAAATAGTGCTATTTCTTCAGGATCTTCAACTTCTGCGACTAAATCTGGTTTAGTTAACAACAAAGTTATAGCAAATCTGACAGGTGTGTGGCGGACTTCACGATCACTCAGCCGTGAGAAGGATTGCTGTGGTTCAGTTTGAATCACACCAATTTTTCTTTGTTTTATCAGCCCGATATCTACTGAGGTTAGTTTTGCAACATCTGCCATTAGTTGATCTTTGATGAGCGTGTCAGGCATATCTTTAACAAGTTTTCCCACTTCTTCTAGAAAACGTGCCTTACCTTCTCTATTACTTAAATTATATTGCTCTGATAAGTGCGTGAGCATGTAATCTGTTAATGAAACAGCATCTTGTATTAGTGACTGTTCAAACGCATCTTTACCTATCTTGCGGACTTGCGTATCAGGATCTTCTCCCATTGGCAAAAACAGGAAGCGGATTTCTTTGCCATCTCTTAATACAGGCAAGGCATTTTGTAAGGCACGCCAAGCAGCTTCTCGCCCTGCCCTGTCACCATCAAAACAAAAGATAACCTCATGCACTGCACGGAAGATTTGTACAATATGATCCTTGGTAGTTGCTGTGCCTAATGTTGCTACCGCATAACTAATATCAAACTGGGCTAAGGCGATTACATCCATGTAGCCTTCAACTACCAGTATTTGCTCAAGCTTTCGGGTGTTATGACGTGCTTCATAAAAGCCGTAGAGCTCTGTGCCTTTATGAAAGACCGAAGTTTCGGGGGAGTTTAAATACTTCGGTGTACCGTCGCCTAATACCCGCCCGCCAAAGCCAATAACGCGGCCACGCTTGTCTCTGATGGGAAACATGATGCGATCACGAAAGCGATCATATTGACCACCGTTATCTTTTTCAATAAGCAGGCCTGAGTCTAGCAGCTGTTGTACAGTATATTTTTGTGTAAAGTGCTTTAAGACATTATCCCAACCATCTTGAATATAGCCAATTTTAAAGCGTGATATTACGTCATGGCTAAGCTCTCGCCCTGATAAGTATTGTTGAGCTACCGAGCTGCGCGTTAATTGTTGTTGGTAATAACCAGCAACGTCTTCGAGCAAATCGTAAAGGTTGGCATCTTTTTTGTAGGCTTTGGGGGATTTGCCACCCTGTTCTCGTGGCACATCCAAGCCTTGTGATCTGGCGAGCGTTTCTATGGCTTCTACGAAATCCATATGCTCGTAGTCCATTAGAAAATTAATGGCGGTTCCATGCACACCACAACCAAAACAGTGGTAGAACTGTTTAATGGAGCTTACGGTGAATG
Organism: Thiotrichaceae bacterium; assembly: GCA_026991755.1. Classification (GTDB taxonomy): domain Bacteria; phylum Pseudomonadota; class Gammaproteobacteria; order Thiotrichales; family Thiotrichaceae; genus HyVt-477. Next base: position 40,373 of record JALXAX010000147.1, read on the forward strand.
AGGGTGTTTTTTCGGTGTGGAAAGGACAGCAGGCGGTGTATTCCCTGCCCTTCTTTTTTAAGGGCACTCTGGCATTGATAACCTCGACCACGTCTACGCGGGTGAGTAAATCATCAATAAAGTTTCTTGGGATGATCCCTGCCATTTAATGTCCTGTGAAATGAGGGTGAATATTATTTGATTAAACCATTTTTACCAATGTGACTCGTGTCACATACCTACGCATCAAGCAGAGCTATTATCACACTTCCTCAATAAAGAATGAACAAGGTTTAGTTATGAAAAACGTAGGCTCAATTGACAGAATTCTTCGTATTATCGTCGGTATCGCTATTATGGGTGCTGGTTACTATTTCAAAAACTGGTGGGGCGCAATTGGCGCTGTACCGGTATTGACTGCTTTAATGGGCTGGTGTCCTGCTTATACGCTTTTAGGTATTAAAACCTGTCCAGTTAATAAGTAACCACCCTTACTTCGTTTATTATCTAGCTTTTAATTTAGCTATTTGATAACACTCAGACCAAGCTCTTTCCCCCATGATACTTGGTCTGTACAACTACCCAAATCCGCCTCCATGATGGGTTTGGGTAGCCCTTAAAGAAAGCCTACTTGTGCAGTGACTCCTTGAGTCTATTGATATCGACACAGTGTAGTTTACCTCGCTCAAGTACAATCACGCCATCTTGCTCTAATTTCTTAAGTTTTCTGCTAATAACTTCTCTACTTGTACCCAACTCTTCGGCAATTTCCTGATGCGTCGCTACTATTTCATGCTTCTCGCCACTTACATTACGCAGTAGCCAAATCACTATGCGTTTTTTCAACTCATCAAAGGCTAATGAGTTGGCAAGGTCAATCACATCCGCAAAGCGCTGGCTCAATATAGCAATCACATAATCGCGCCAGGTTTCACTCTCGTTCATCCACTGCTTCACTAATTTGGCGGGGATGGCAATACCTTCCACATCTGTTTTCGTTTCAGCAATTGCAGGGAACGCTTGCTGATTAAGAATACAACCTGCCGTCAATATACAGGATTCACCCGCCGAGATATGATAAAGGCTAATACTACGACCATCTTCCGCGGGCTTATAAACGCGCACCACTCCCGAAGTAAGCACCACCAAATCCGCACATACTTGGCCTTGATGACATACCACCATACCTTCAGGTACAGATATTTTCTTTACCCACGATTGGTTAGCTTTCAGAAAATCGGCAATACTATTTTCCACTAGATACTCGCTCGCTCATTACAACGCTAACTATCAATAGCCAAGGACAGGCGACAGCCATTTCTCGACCTCTTCTACACTCATGCCTTTACGTTTTGCGTAGTCTTCCACCTGATCCTTCTGGATTTTACCCGTACCAAAGTAAACACTTTGAGGGTGGGAGAAATACCAGCCTGATACGGAGGCTGCTGGGTACATCGCATAAGACTCTGTAATGGTCATACCAATCCGCTCTTCTACTTCTAACAACTCCCATAATGAAGCTTTTTCAGTATGATCAGGGCAAGCAGGATAACCAGGTGCGGGTCGAATGCCTTGGTAAGATTCTTTGATTAGCTCCTCGTTAGACAAACCTTCATCCACCGCATAGCCCCAGAATTCTTTACGTAACCGCTCGTGCATACGTTCTGCCATGGCTTCTGCAAAACGATCACATAGGGCTTCCAGCAGAATGGCGTTGTAGTCATCATGTGCTTCACGGAATTTCTCTAAATGGGGTTCGATACCCACGCCACCGGTTACTGCAAATGCACCGAGCCAATCCTGAACACCACTTTCTTTGGGTGCAATGTAATCTGCCAAACAGAAATTAGGACGCTGACCACCACGATCTAGCTGTTGACGGATATGATGTAAATCCATTCTTACCGTCTCACGACTTTCATCCGTGTACAATTCAATATCATCATCATTGACTGAGTTAGCGGGGAATAGTCCGATAACAGCCTTAGCCGTGATCCATTTTTCTTTAACGATTTGATCCAGCATAACCTTGGCTTCGTCGTATAGCTTGCTTGCTGCTTCGCCTACCACTTCATCCGTTAGAATCGCCGGGAATTTACCTGCTAGCTCCCAGCTTCTAAAGAATTGTGTCCAGTCGAATCGCTCGATCAAATCTTCCAGTGGATAATCATCAAACTGTATAATCACACCGCCTGAATCTAGCGTACTTACGCTGTAATCCTCGCCATCTTTTGGTGCATCAAGCAAGACTGGCTTGACGGGTTTGGTCTTTTCATCAGTCCAATCAATCGGTACTTTATTGGCTCTGGAAGCCGCTAAAGTTGAGGATTTCTTAACACGCTGATTCGCTGCACGCTTGACCCGTAATGCCTCGTACTCATCTTTATAGCCTTTTATAAACTCATCACGATCATCTTCAGATAGTAGCTTACTCGCCACGCCGACTGCACGAGAAGCATCCGCCACATGAATCGCAGCGCCATGATATTCAGGGTCGATCTTAACGGCAGTATGGATTTTAGAAGTTGTTGCACCACCGATTAGCAAGGGTAAATCCATGCCTAGGCGCTCCATTTCCTTACCAACGTTAACCATCTCATCCAGTGATGGGGTGATCAGACCTGACAAGCCAATGATATCGACGTTTTCTTCAACCGCTTTCTTTAAAATATCATCCGTAGGAACCATTACACCCATGTCGATAATTTCGTAGTTATTACATTGCAACACCACGCCTACGATATTTTTACCGATGTCATGCACATCGCCTTTTACCGTTGCCATGAGTATTTTTCCATTAGCTTGCAAATCACCGTCTTTCTCGGCTTCCAGATAAGGCATAAGATAAGCCACAGCTTTTTTCATCACACGCGCTGATTTAACCACTTGAGGCAAGAACATTTTTCCATCGCCAAACAAATCGCCCACCACATTCATGCCATCCATTAATGGCCCTTCGATGACGTTGATAGGTCGTTTTAGCTCGATTCGTGCTTCTTCGGTATCTTCAATTACAAAGGCATCTATACCTTTTACCAACGCATGTTCTAAACGCTTAGCGATAGGCAACTCACGCCACTCTAAATCTTCTTTCTTTTCGGCAACTTTGCCATCGCCCATGTAATCGCCAGCAATGTCCATCAAGCGTTCGGTAGCATCTTCCCGCTTGTTTAAGACCAAGTCTTCAACCGCATCGCGTAGCTCTTTAGGCAGATCATCAACAATCGCCAGTTGTGCCGCATTCACAATACCCATCCCCATACCATTGTGGATCGCATGATAAAGGAACACAGCATGAATGGCTTCACGTACGGGGTTATTGCCACGGAAGGAGAACGATACGTTAGATACACCGCCCGAAACCATGGCATAAGGCAAGGTATCGGTAATGTCTTTAGTCGCTTCGATAAAGTCAACAGCGTAGTTATTATGCTCTTCGATACCTGTGCCAACCGCAAATATATTAGGGTCGAAAATAATATCTTCAGGTGGGAAACCGACTTCTTTAGTCAGCAAGTTATAAGCATTAGTACAAATCTCTACTTTGCGCTCACGGGTGTCTGCTTGCCCTACTTCGTCAAACGCCATAACGATAACCGCCGCGCCATAACGACGAATGAGTCTCGCTTGTTTAAGGAAGTTATCAACGCCCTCTTTCATGGATATCGAGTTAACGATCCCTTTACCCTGAATACATTTTAAACCCGCTTCGATCACTTCCCATTTTGAGGAGTCAATCATGATCGGCACACGGGAGATATCTGGCTCAGAAGCAATCAAGTTCAAAAAGCGCACCATGCACTCTTTGGACTCCAACATACCCTCGTCCATATTAATGTCGATCACTTGCGCACCGGCATTTACTTGATCTAGCGCTACTTCTAAAGCCGTGTCGTAATCTTCTTCTTTGATAAGGCGCTTAAAGCGTAATGAACCTGTTACATTGGTTCGCTCACCGACGTTAACAAATAAGCTGTCTTTTCCGATATTGAATGGCTCTAGCCCAGCAAGACGGCATTCAACGGGGAGATCAGGAATTTTGCGGGGTGCAATACCTGCTACTGTATCTGCAATGGCTTTAATGTGATCAGGTGATGATCCACAACAGCCACCGACAATATTAAGAAAACCGCTCTCTGCCCATTCTTTAATATGTTCCGCCATGCCCGCAGGATCAAGATCATATTCACCAAACTCATTCGGTAAACCCGCATTTGGGTGAGCCGATACATAACCGTTACAAATACGCGAAAGTTCTTGTACATATTGGCGTAATAGATCAGGACCAAGTGCACAGTTAAGCCCGAAGGAAACAGGCTCTGCATGGTTTAGCGAGTTATAGAAAGCTTCGGTAGTTTGCCCTGAAAGCGTACGCCCTGAACGATCTGTAATCGTCCCTGAAATCATAATCGGATATTCTTTGCCGATATCTACAAAGGTTTGCTTTACCGCAAAAACAGCCGCCTTGGCGTTGAGCGTATCAAAGATCGTTTCGATCATAATGATATCAGCGCCACCTTCAATTAAGGCTTTTGTAGATTCTATATAGGCTTCTACCAGCTCATCAAACGTAACGTTACGAAAACCAGGGTCGTTTACATCAGGCGAAATACTAGCTGTTCTATTGGTTGGTCCCAGCACACCCGCCACGAAGCGAGGCTTATCGTCTGTACTAAATTTATCGCAAGACTCGCGCGCTAATCTAGCCGCTGCTACATTCATCTCATACGACAAGTCTTGCATGTCGTAATCTGCCATTGCTATGGTCGTAGAGTTAAACGTATTGGTTTCGAGAATATCTGCACCCGCTGCCAGATACTCCTCATGAATCTCTTGAATAATGTGTGGTTGCGTTAACACCAATAGATCATTATTGCCCTTAACATCCGATGGCCAATCGGCAAAACGCTCGCCTCTGTAGTCTGCCTCTTCCAGCTTGCGTCGCTGGATCATAGTCCCCATAGCGCCATCCAAAATAAGGATGCGTTGCGCGAGTGCTTGTTCTAGTTGTTCTTTTGCGTGTAGCTTAGCCATATCAATCAGAAAGGTTGATGAAAAAAGAGGGAGATTCTAACACAGCTTGAGACCTGTGTTAGTGATAAGGTTGGATGTTCTAGGGCAATCGCACTTAAAATAGCTTGATATTATAATCTAAATTAAGTATTAGATGTAAGCTTTTGATTTACTATGAAAGCAAAAGCTATCCCCTCC
>JALXAX010000148.1 GCA_026991755.1 Thiotrichaceae bacterium
TCTACGACTACCGAGGCCTGCTCGTCTCACGAACCACCTCCGCAGGCACACCCAACGCCAAAACCATCCTCACCGACTGGCACCCCAACTTCCGCAAAGCCGTCAAACAAGTAGAACCGGGCAAAGTCACCTTCTCCGAATACGACAGCAAGGGACTACTCACCAAACGCATCGAAGGTGTCGTCAAACCGGGCAACAAAAAATTCGCAGGAAAAAGCAAAAAACAGCTTATCGCCCGAATAATTGGGGTCAGAGTAAAATTAATTATGTCAGCAGGGTATAGCGTGATTTATTTTACTCTGACCCCGATTTTATGTGACCCCGATTTTATGATGCAGTCAATTGGTCGAATGTATGCGCGCTATTTTAATTACACTTATCAACGAAGTGGTACACTTTGGGAGGGGCGTTTCAAATCGAGTTTGATTCAAAGTGAGAAATATTTGCTGGAGTTATATCGTTATATCGTTATATCGAGTTAAACCCTGTAAGAGCTGATATGGTGGATGAGCCTAGTGAATATAGTTGGTCAAGCTATGGTTGTAATGCTCTGGGTGTGGAAACAGAGTTACAAACACCGCATGAATTTTATCTTGCATTAGGTAAGACAAAACATGGAAGGTTAGAAAGTTATCGGTAGTTGTTTAAAGCCCAAGTTGATGTTGAGTTATTGAAAAAAATAAGAGATAGCGTTAATAAAGGTTTGGCTTTGGGCAATGAAAAATTTGTATTGCAAGTTGAGGCATTAACAGAGAAGCGTGTTTCTCCTAGAAAAGCAGGACGACCAAAGAAGGTGCTAGAAAGAGATAATTAATTTTACTCTGACCCCGATTATTTTTAAATTTTACTCTGACCCCGATTATTTGACCCTGATTATTCCTTTCTAGATGGTGAATAAGATCAAAGAATTTTTAGTTATATTCAGTATAATTACTCTCAATGGGTGTTCCTCCACCTCAATTGGTAGAGGTGCATGCGAGTCTGAAGCAGAGGCTTATTCAGGTGTATCCCCAAAAAGCTGGGAAACTGCATATGATGAGTTTAACTACACTCCGATCAGCTCTAAATATTATTATGATATTAATGTTAGAAGGCTACCATCTGCTGTTGAATCTTTAGCCTTAATAGATATAAAAAAAATAAGTAATAGAGAGGCAGTTTATTTCAATCATCATTATAAAAAAGAAAAAGGCATGACTCCTTACTTGGTTCGTGCTTTATTTTCAAACTATACAGGGAATGGGTTCGTAATAGGCTGGAGTTCAGAGGACAAAGTTCTAATGATTCGCCATTCATCACTTGGCGGAACATCAGACCCCATGTTTGCACCAATAATCATTAATCTCCCAGAACAGCCGAAGAGGCTAATTTTGAGCCGCACCTTTGATATGTAGCAGATAGGTTGATGAAATCAAAAATTCTGGAGACCCATTTTTAGTCTAGACTAGAGTAAATCAAAGATAAAATCGTTCTAATTTGTTCCGAAGTGAGTGGCTTCATTCTGTATGTGCTTTAGTCATTGGGCTTGTTCAGAGTCTTTTTAAAGGTCAGGATGAAGCTTTATCTGATAAAGACTAACCTGAAATTAGTTAGTTTCTCAGACATATATCAATAAAACTATAAAACCTAATCGGTTTCAGTTTAGGGTGATATACTTAATATCATACGCATTCCGCGTTATTCTTGGTGTAGGCAACTGATTCTATTTGTAACAGCGGTATAAATTATTCAACCGTATATCTATAATAAAATTTACTTATTTGACAAAAACCATTAGCTTTGACTCTAATATGGGAATATAATCACAAATATGAATTCAGCGCTCTACAATGCTAGTTACAAACTAATTTCTTCATTGACAAAGATCATGTTGCGCAAGGGCATTGCATTTAATGAATTTATACAAGTAGTGAAGCAAGCCTATGTTGATACTTGCGAGAACCATTTATTAGAAACTGAAGGTAAGGCAACCACATCACGAATTGCAATAGCCACAGGTTTAACGCGAAAAGATGTTGCAAAGATACGTAAAACGCCGCTGACCCCCGAAACGATATCTTTAAAATATAACCGTTCAATCAGAGTTATTTCGGGTTGGCTGGAAGATAAGGAGTTTTGTACGCCTGGTGGTTTTCCTGAAGTATTGCCTATCAACGGAATAGAAAAATCCTTTTCAGTATTAGTTGAGCGTTATAGCGGCAATATGACAACAAGAGCAATGCTTGATGAGTTGGAAAGTGTAGGCATCGTAAAACGAATAGAAAAAGAGCATGTCAGCTTGCAACAACATGCTTATGTCCCATCAGGTGATGAGGATGAGTCTTTGAGGATTATGGGTACAGACGTTTCCTTACTAATAGCGACAATTAACCATAATATGACGAGCGATCCTGATGAAGCATATTACCAAAGAAAAGTTTGTTACAACAACTTGCCTGAAGAATGTCTCGAAGAGCTACGAACTTTAGTGAAAATAGAGAGTCAGAGACTATTAGAAAAATACAACGGCTGGATGATGCAAAATGATAGAGATGAGAACCCAAAATTAAAGGGAACTGGACGTAAGCAAGCGGGGGTTGGGATTTATTATTTTGAGAATGACAGCGCCCCCGAAGAAAAGTCACAGGATTAGGAGTACGCATGAGAATTAGGATAGTCAATACATTGTTGCTAGCATCAATGTTATTTATCAGTGCATGCGGAACTAATGATCAGGTTGCTGAAGGTGGTATTGGTGGGACTGGAATAACCATGGGGCGTATCGAAGCGCTAGGTAGTATTGTTGTCAATGGTGTGAAATACGACACCAGCGAAGCAACTTTTATACGCGATGGTCAGTCAGTTGATACTCAGGATGACTTTGTAACGGGTGAAGTTATTACACTGACGGGATCAACCAATAATGATGGCGTAACGGGTAAAGCTAGTTCGGTTGTTTTTGCAGATATTTTGGAAGGGCCTGTTGCTGTTAAACCTGAGCTACTTGCATCTAGCGTAGAGGTAATGGGGCAGATTGTTTCTATAGATGATCTTACTATTTTACATGGTTTTAATCTTATAAGTGATTTGGAGCCTAACGATATTATTGAAGTTTCTGGGTTTGTTGATGCAAATAGAGAAATTCATGCTTCCAGCATTACCAAGAAAAATACAATAGGTGGTCTGTTTGAAATTAAAGGAGTGGTTAGTCAACTCAAACAAGACCAAAAAACATTTAAAATAGGAAATCTAACCATAGATTTCTCAGCAGTATCCATCTCAATAGAATCTCTTGTTGATGCTCAAGATAAAGGGCAGAATGTTCAGGTGCTCGCCTCTGAGTTGACGGGTTTGATCTTAAAAGCCGGCGATATACAGTTGTTAAAAGCGGTTGAACTTCTCCCTGAAACGGAAGTAGAAACGGAAGGGTTTATCACACGTTTTGCATCTATTAATGATTTCGATATTAATGGTCTTCGTATACTCACCAACTCAAATACAACATTTAAAGATGGTATTGCTAATGAGTTGGCACTTAACGTATTGACTGAAGTAGAAGGTGTTATCAACAGTGATTCGGTGTTAGTGGCTGATAGTGTGAGTTTGTTGAAAACAGAACACCTAACAGCGCTTGAAGCAAATATTGATGCAGTTGATAAAACGAATAAGACACTAGATATATTGGGAAATATTGTCCAAGTGAACGCAAATACTGTTTATTATGATGAGAGCGTTGAGCGTGATAGGTTTTTCTCCTTCGATGACATAACCCCAGATACCTATATGGATGTCAAAGTTAGCAGAGAACCGACGGAAGATGGTCGCTATATCGCGTTAAGGGTTTCTCGGGAGGATCAAGAAACCACGATTAGCTTCAAAGGAGTAGTTTCCAGTATCAATCTGGCAACGGGTACTTTTGGTCTGTTCAATTTAGATATGATCACGCTTAATACAACCACGTATACCTACAATAAACAGCCTGTAGATAGAGCAAGGTTCTTTGAAGTGCTAGAGCAAGGGGTCAGCTTCGTTGAAGTTGAAGGTCAGCTTGCAGGTGGTCGTACGGATAGTCGTGCTATTTTACTTGAGAGTGTTGCGATTGTTGATGTGACTAACTGATGCTTGTTGCAGGGACCTGAATCCTTATTCTGTCTAAGACTTAACAGGGGCTTCTTATGGAGTCTCTGAACAAGTCCCAATATTTGAAGCGACACTTTAGAGGTTGTGAAAGTATTCGCTATTAGCCTCCTAGGGCTGTTCAATGCTAAATGAAATAAGCTCCCTCTCCCCTTTGGGGGGAGGGCTGGGGAGGGGGGAGATGTTCTAAGGTCGTCTTTTTTATCAGACTATCTACCCC